>NZ_JBEZIQ010000030.1:0-120446 GCF_040651155.1 Kitasatospora sp. NPDC048545 | reverse complement strand
GGTGCTCGGGTCGGCCGACGGACCCGACCCGGCCGGACTGGTCGCGGTGGGGGACCGGGCGGTACCGGCCGTCGAGGTCCAGGAGGAGCACCGGCCCTTCGACGTACGGTCAGCGCGCCGCTGCCAGCCGCTCCACGGCCGCGGCGACCCGCTCGTCGGTCGCGGTGAAGGCGACCCGCACGAAACGCTCGCCGGCCGGACCGTAGAAGTCGCCGGGCGCCACCAGGATGCCCAGCCCGGCCAGTTCGGCCACAGTCTCCCAGCACGGCCGGTCCTGGGTCGCCCACAGGTAGAGGCTCGCCTCGGAGTGCTCGATCCGGAAGCCGTACGCCTCCAGCGCGGCCCGCAGCGCCGAGCGCCGGGCGGCGTACCGCCCGCGCTGCTCGGCCACGTGCGCGTCGTCCGCCAGCGCGGCGACGGTCGCGGCCTGGACCGGGGCGGGCACGATCATGCCCCCGTGCTTGCGCACCTCCAGCAGCTCCCGGACCACCACCGGGTCGCCCGCGACGAAGGAGGCGCGGTAGCCTGCCAGGTTGGAGCGCTTGGAGAGCGAGTGGACGGCCAGCAGGCCCTCGTGGTCCTCGCCGCACACCTCCGGGTGCAGGACGGAGACCGGCTCGGCCTCCCAGCCCAGCTCCAGGTAGCACTCGTCGCTGACCAGCAGCGCCCGGTGCTCCCGGGCCCACTCGACGGCGCGGCGCAGCTCGTCCGCGCCCAGCACCCGGCCGGTCGGGTTGGACGGCGAGTTCACCCAGAGCAGCCGCACCCGGGAGCCGTCCAGCTCGTCCACCGAGTCGTACTCGACCGGTTCGGCGCCGCACAGCCGGGCGCCCACCTCGTACGTCGGGTAGGCCAGCCGCGGGTAGGCGACCTGGTCGCCGGGGCCGAGGCCGAGCTGGGTCGGCAGCCAGGCCACCAGCTCCTTGGAGCCGACGGTCGGCAGGACGGCCTGCGGGCCGATCGCGGCGCCGAGGCGCCGGTGCAGCCAGCCGGCGATCGCCTCGCGCAGCTCCAGCGGGCCCCAGACCGTCGGGTAGCCGGGGGTGTCGGTGTGTGCGGCCAGCGCCTTCTGGACGATCTCCGGGACCGGGTCCACCGGGGTGCCGACGGAGAAGTCGCAGAGGCCGCCCGGGTGGGCGAGGGCGGTCGCCTTGTACGGCTCCAGCTTGTCCCAGGGGAAGACCGGCAGGAGGTCGGAAACGCGGCGCGCCGCTCCCGGGTGGCCCGGGAACGGCGCGCGCGTGCTGTCGTTGCTCACAGCTTCGTTGCCACCGATCGTCAGTGGTCGGCGTTCTGCGGCGGCAGAGCGGCGATGAACGGGTGGTCGCGCTCGATCAGGCCCAGCTTCGAGGCGCCACCGGGCGAACCCAGGTCGTCGAAGAACTCGACGTTCGCCTTGTAGTAGTCCTTCCACTCCTCCGGAGTGTCGTCCTCGTAGAAGATCGCCTCGACCGGGCAGACCGGCTCGCAAGCGCCACAGTCGACACACTCATCCGGGTGGATGTAGAGCGATCGCTCGCCCTCGTAGATGCAGTCAACCGGGCACTCTTCGATGCACGCCTTGTCCTTCACGTCGACACAAGGCTGCGCGATGACGTAGGTCACGCTGTCGTTCCTCCTAGGAAGGGCCTGGCGGCCCGTTCTGTTCTGCTCGCGTGCGCGGTGAGCGCGGCGTCGTCGATGCCCGCCCCTAGTATCGCGGGTCGGAGACCGCAAATGCACAGGAGGTGGCCACATGGCGACAGGCAACCCGGTCAGCGATCGTCCGGAGGTCCGGATAGATCGCTCTGACGTGGGACGACGTGTGTCCGTCCGACGCCTCTCCGAGTTCGTGGACGACCGGCCGGTGTTCCGGGATTCGATCGGCGTGCTCACATCGTGGGACGATCTTGGGTTGACGATCGTGCCTCGAACCGGGGACCCGGTCTTCTTGCCGGAGAAGCTGCTGGTCGCAGGCAAAGTCGTGCCGCCGTTTCCCGCCCGGCGCGCTCCGCTGCCGGTCACCGACCCGGTCGAACTGCAGCGGATCGCGGGGCGCGGCTGGCCGGCCGTCGAACAGCAGCCGCTCGGCGAGTGGACGCTGCGCGCCTCGGCCGGATTCACCCGGCGGGCCAACTCCGTCCAGGCGCTCGGGGACCCGGGGCTGCCGCTGCCGGACGCCCTGGCGGCCGTCCGCGCCTGGTACGCGGAGCGCGGGCTGCCCTCGTACGTCGAGGTGATCACCCCGGGGTCGCCGGAGCCGCTGCGCGCCGAACTCGACCGGCTCGGCGCCGGGTACGCGCCCACCCTGGTCCGCACCGCCCCGCTGGCCGGGCTCGCGCGGACCGGCGGCGGGCACGACCGGGTGCGCCTGGCGCGGACGGCGGACCCGGCGTGGCTGTCGCTGTACCGGCGGGTGACCGGGGACCCCGCGGTCGAGGAGGCGGCGCTGCGGGTGCTGCACGGCGGCCCGTCGGTCTGGTTCGCGACCGTGCCGGGCGCGCCGGGACAGCCGCCACTGGCGATCGGACGCTGCGTCATCGAGGGGCCGTGGGCCTGCTTCGGCGCGATCGAGGTCCAGCCGTACGCCCGCCGGGCCGGGCTGGCGACCGCGGTCATGGCGGTGCTCGCCGCACGGGCGGCCGAGGAGGGCGCGAGCGGCGGCTACCTGCAGGTCGAGGCGGAGAACGCCGGGGCGATCGCGCTCTATGACCGAATCGGCTTCACGACCAGTCACACTTACCACTACGCCCTTCTTCCCCAGGGGTAGCGCTCGGGTCGTTCCGTCCGCTGCCGGAACCGTCCGTCGCCCGTCGCCCGAACCGCCCGTCGCCCGAACCGCCCGTCGCACTGTCCGTCCGTCGTACGAAAGCCGTCGCCGTCACCGTGACCGAGCAGAGCAGAGACCGCTTCCGGACCGCCGCCCGCGCGGAGCAGCCCGACCCGGTGCTGCTCTGCCTGCTCGCCGCCGCCGAGCACGACCCGGCGCTCGACCCTGGCGACCCAGGCGAGCCGCCGGGCGTGGACGCCCTGCTCGCGGCCTGCGAGGCCGCCCTGGAACGGCACGCGGCCGCCGTCCGGCTGGCCGTCGCCGAGCGGGCGCCCGCCGGACCGGAGGAGACCGCCGCCCTGCTCGCGGCCGTCCTCGGCGGGCGGGAGCGCTTCCACGGGCGGCAGGCCGACTACCGGCGGCTGGAGTCCTCGCTGCTGCCCGAGGTGCTGCGGCGGCGGCGCGGCCTGCCGATCACCCTGTCGCTGGTGTGGATGGCGGTGGGACGGCGGGCCGGGCTCACCGTCCACGGTGTCGCACTGCCCGGCCACTTCATCGTCGCCGTGGGCGGGCCGGGAGGCGGCGGCGACTACGTCCTGGCCGACCCGTTCCACGGCGGACGGCTGCTCGACCCCGGGGACGTCGAGCACCTGGTCGCCGCCGCCGGGCACGAGTTCACGCCCTCGATGCTCACCCCGGCCCAGCCGCTGGACGTCGTGCTGCGGGTGCTCGGCAACATCCGCGCCTGGGCCTCCGACCGTCCCGAACACGCCCGCACCCAGCTCTGGGCCACCGAACTCGCCCTGCTGCTGCCGCGCCACCCCGCCCAGCTCCGGCTGGAGCGGGCCGAACTCCTCGTCCGCACCGGGGACTTCCTCGGCGGCTCGGCGGAGATGGACGCGTACGCGCAGATCCTGGACGCCTTCGACCCGGACGGGGCGGCCAAGGTCCGGCAGGAGGCGCGGGCGGCCCGCCACCGGCTGAACTGATCCACGACGGGGCTACAGCCAGCCCTTCTCGCGGGCGATCCGGACCGCCTCGGTGCGGTTGCGGGCCTCGGTCTTCTGGATCGCCATCGAGAGGTAGTTGCGGACCGTCCCCTCCGACAGGTGCAGTCGCCGCGCGATGTCGGCGTTCACCGCGCCGTCGGCGGCCGCGCCCAGCACGTCCCGCTCGCGCGGAGTCAGCGGGTTGGCGCCCTCGGCCAGCGCGGCCGCCGCCAGCACCGGGTCGATCACCCGCTCGCCGCGCAGCACCCGGCGGATCGCCTCGGCCAGCTCGGAGGCAGGCGCGTCCTTCACCAGGAACGCGTCCGCGCCCGACTCCATCGCCCGGCGCAGGTAGCCGGGACGCCCGAAGGTCGTCGCGATGACCACCTTGGTGCGCGGCGCCTGCCGGCGCAGTTCGGCCGCCGCCTCGATGCCGGTCATCCCCGGCATCTCGATGTCCAGCACGGCGACCTGCACCTCGTTCGCCAGCACCGCCGACACCACCTCGTCCCCGCGCCCGACCTGCGCGACGACGTCGATGTCCCCCTCCAGCCCGAGCAGCGCGGCCAGCGCCTCCCGGACCATCCCCTGGTCCTCGGCGAGCAGCACGCGGATCGAGGCCCCGTTGTCAGTGTCGTTCATGGCCATGACCTTAGAGGGCAACGGGCTTGAGTCTCCGGTAGGGGGAGAGTCCACACTGGTGCCCATGGACGGCAGCACTGCGGACGACATCCGGTACTCGATCGGCGACCTCGCCCGGCGCACCGGGCTCACGGTCAAGACCGTCCGGTTCTACGCCGACACCGGGCTCGTCCCGCCCACCGGCCGCACCCCGGCCGGCTACCGGCTGTACGACGTGCACGCGCTCGCCCGGCTGGACCTCGTCCGCACCCTGCGCGAACTCGGGCTCGACCTGCCCGCGGTCCGCCGGGTGCTGGAGCGGGAGGCCCCGCTGCAGGAGGTCGCCGCCGCGCACGCCGAGGCGCTGGAGGTGCAGATCCGCACCCTGCGGCTGCGCCGGGCGGTGCTGCTCGCCGTCGCCCAACGCGGCTCCACCCCCGAGGAGATGAGACTGATGCACAAACTCGCCAAGCTCTCCGACGCCGAACGCCGGCGTCTCGTGCACGACTTCATCGACGAGACCTTCGGCGGCCTGGACGCCGACCCCGGGTTCGTCGCCATGATGCGCTCGGCGATGCCGGAACTGCCCGACGAGCCGCGGCCGGAGCAGGTCGAGGCCTGGGTCGAGCTGGGCGAACTCGTCCAGGTCCGGGACTTCCGCGCGGCCGTGCGGAAGATGGCCGAGCACCAGGCCGCCGAGCGGGCGGAGGGGGACCGCAGCGGTCTGCACATCGCGCTGACCGGGACCGTGACGTCCCTGGTCCGCGGCGCGCTGGCCGCCGGGACCGCCCCCGCCTCCCCCGACGCCGACCCCGTCGTCGCGGCCCTGACCGCCGCCTACGCCGAGGCCTTCGGACGCCCGGACGACGAGGAGCTGCGCCAGTGGCTGTCCGACCGCCTCGGGACGGCGAACGACCCCCGCGCGGACCGCTACTGGCAGCTGCTGGCGGTCATCAACGGCTGGCCCGCCCGGGAGAGCCTGCGGGACGTATTCGAGTGGTTCACCGAGGCCCTGCGGGCCAGACTGGCCGGATGCTGAGCCTGGAACTCCTCCGCCCCGACCACGCCGACGCCCTGCTGGCGTTCGAACGCACCAACCGCGCGTACTTCGCCCGCAGCGTGCCGGACCGCGGGGACGCCTACTTCGCCGAGTTCCCGGCCCGGCACGGCGCGCTCCTCGCCGAGCAGGCCGGGGGAACCTGCCGGTTCCACGTCGTCCGGGACGCGGACGGCGAGCTCGTCGGCCGGGTCAACCTGGTCGACATCGCCGACGGCGGAGCCGAACTCGGCTACCGCGTCGCCGAGTCCGCCGGCGGCCGCGGGATCGCCACCGCCGCCGTCGCCGAGGTCTGTCGGCTCGCGGCCGGCCCGTACGGCCTGCGCTTCCTGACCGCGGCCACCACCGTCGACAACGCCGCCTCCCAGGCAGTGCTCGCCCGCAACGGCTTCCGGTTCCGGCAGGAGGTCCTGCTCTCCGAGCGCCCGGGGCTCACCTACCGCCGCGACCTGGCCGACCCGCACCCGACGCGGTAGCCGGGGCGGAGCCTTCGCCGGCCCCGGCCCAGGCCTCGGGCGGGGGTCAGAGCCGGCGCAGGGCGGCTTCGACGCTGTCCGCGGCGCTGGTGTTGAAGGCGATGGCGGCCTGCGGCGCGTGCCGGCGGACCAGGTTGACGACGAGTTCGAAGAACGGGAGGGCCGGCTCGGGCTTGCGGATGCCGCCGCCGATGACGACCACGTCCCACCCGCGGCCGTCGAGCGCCGCGACGATCGCGGGCTCGGCGGTGTCGTCGGGGGCGACCAGGGTCATCGCGGCGTCGATGCCGTGGTCGGCGAAGCGGGCGAGTTCGGCGTCGAGGACGGCCCGCACGCCGTCGCCGTCCATGCCGGGGACGGTGTGCGGGTCGAAGCCGAGAACGAGAACGGTGGGCATGCCGGGGAGGACGATCAGCGGGGGTCGCAGGGTTCCCCGCGCAGGAAACGGGCGGCTTCGGCGAGGGTGAGCTTGGGGTCGGTCCAGGAGCACACCTCCAGCCAGGACAGACTCCCGGCCTCGGCGAACAGCAGCACCTCGCCGTCGTCGCCGAGGCCCGCCTCGGCGACGATCTCCGCGCGCGCGGCGGTGCCGGTGCCGGTGAAGTGGACGGTGCAGCCGCAGGCGCAGCGGGACTCGATGCGCAGGTGCGGGAGTTGGGCGCGCAGCGGATGGCCCGGACGGAGCAGGGCGTCGAGGGTGCGCCGGACGTCGGCGGGCAGCTGGTTCACGGAAGTCATCGGTTTCATCGGTTCCATCGCCTTCATCGGTTCCATCGCCTTCATCGGTTCCATCGGCTTCATCGGCTTCACCGGCGGCGCAATCGCGAGATGAGGGCGGACAGTTCTTCGACGCGGAGGAGGTGGGCGAGCAGCAGGTAGCCGACGGCGAGGACGGCGACGGCGGGCAGCAGGCCGTAGCGGGTGGTCCACCAGGCGGCGGCCGCGGCCGGGAGGGCGGCGGCGAGCAGCCTGACGTGCGCGCCCAGCACGGGCAGCGGGCCGAGGCGGCGGCGCAGCAGCAGGTGGGCGGCGACGCAGGTGAGCAGGAACGAGCCGCCGTAGCAGCCGGCCGTCCCGGTGACGGCCCAGCGCAGCGGCAGCAGCCGGTGGCAGAGCAGGGCGCCGAGCGCGGTGGCGGCGACGGGCAGGAGGTTGAGCAGGAAGGGCGTGCGGCTGTCGCCGAGCGCGTAGAAGGCGCGGGTCAGCGCGTAGGAGGCCGAGTAGAGGACCAGGCCGGGCGCGAAGGCGGTCAGCATGCCCGCGATCGCCTGGACGTCGGCGGAGTCGGTGCGACCGTGGCCGAAGGCGAGGGCGCACAGCTGCGGCGCGAGGACGACGAACGCGCAGGCCGCCGGGACGGTGACCACGCCGATCGTGCGGACGGTGCGAGCGAGGACGGTGCGAACGGTGTGCGGGGCGTCGGCGGCCGCGGTGAGCGCGGGGACGACGGCGGTCACCAGGGACACCGTGACCACGCCGTGCGGCACGATCCAGAGCAGGTAGGCGCTGCTGTACGCCGTGTACCCGACGCCGGGGAGCCCGGCCTCGGCGGCCCGCGCGCCGTCGAGCGTGGCCAGCCGGGTCACCACCCAGTAGCCGACCTGGTCGCTGAGCACGAGCAGCAGCGTCCACCCGGCGGCCCGCAGCGGCTCGCCGAGCCCGGCCTGCCGCCAGTCCCAGCGCGGCCGCAGCCGCACTCCGGCGGCCCGCAGGCACGGCAGCAGCACCAGGCTCTGCGCGACCACGCCCGCCGTCGTACCGGCACCGAGCAGGGTCAAGTCGGTGGTCGAGAAGGACCGTTGGCCGATGTATGCGCCGAAGGCCGCGATCACGACCAGGTTGTTCAGCACCGGCGCCCACGCCATCGGCGCGAACCGCCGCCGGGCGTTCAGGATCTGGCCCAGCACGGTGAACAGCCCGTAGCAGAACACCTGCGGCAGGCACAGGTACGCCAGCAGCACCGTACGGTCCAACTGCGCTCCGCCGTAGGAGGTGTACGCCCGCACGACGAGCGGCGCGGCCGGCACCGCCACGGCCGTCAGCACCAGCAGGGCCGTCACCAGCACCGTCACCAGCCGGTCGACGTGCGCGGCCCCGCCGTCCGCCGACTCCTTGGCAGCGCGCACCAGATGGGGCACCAGCGCGGTGTTCAGCGCGCCGCCGATCAGCAGCACGAACAGGATGTTGGGCACCGTGTTCGCCACGTTGTACCCGTCCGCGAGCACCCCCGAGCCGAGGACGGCCACCAGGACGGCCGAGCGGACGAAGCCGGTGGCCCGGGACACCACCGTCCCCGCCGCCATCACCAGGCTGGGCGGGGCGGTGCGCCGCGGTTTGCGGTGCCGGGCGGACGGACCGGGCGGCGCCGGCACGACCGGCACGCCCGCCCCCGCCCCCGCCGAAGCCCCGGCCCCGGCGCCGCCCGGTGCCGGCGGCCGACGTGCGGCGGCCGCCCCCGCCGACTCGGCACCGGCCCGCGCCGCGCGCTCCTCGGCGGACGCCGGTGCCGACCGCGGCCCGAAGTCACGGACCCCGACGGCCTCCTGGAGAACGGTCATCCGCCAGCCCCTCTCGCTCCGGGCACCGACCCGAACGGATCGGCGAAAACGGCGAGAGCATGCGACAAGACCCCTGAAGCGACGCTGAGAAAGCTGAAGGCCGCTTAAGGAACGGATCCGGCGCCGGTGGCATCCTGATCCGCATGGAGATTCTGGTGGTGGAGGACGACGCCCAGGTCGCCGCAGCCGTCCGGCGCGGCCTGGAGGCCGAGGGCTACACCGTGGACCTCGCCCCGGACGGTCTCACCGGCCTGCGGCTGGCCCAGCGGCACGCCTACCGGGCGATCGTGCTCGACATCATGCTGCCCGGCCTGAACGGCTACAAGGTGTGCGAGGCGCTGCGCGCCGACGGCGTGGCCACCCCGATCCTGATGCTGACCGCCAAGGACGGCGAGTACGACGAGGCCGAGGGCCTGGACACCGGCGCCGACGACTACCTCACCAAGCCGTTCTCCTACCTGGTCTTCCTGGCCCGCCTGCGCGCCCTGATCCGCCGCAGCCAGACGCCCGGCCCGCTGCTGCGGGCGGGCGACCTGTGGCTGGACCCGGCGGGCCGCCGCTGCGGCCGCGGCGGCGCCGAGATCACCCTCACCGAGCGCGAGTTCGCCGTGCTGCGCTGCCTGGTCGAGCACCCCGGCGAGGTGCTGTCCAAGCGCCGGATCGTCGACGAGGTGTGGGACATCGCCTTCGACGGCGAGGAGTCCATCGTCGAGGTGTACGTCAGCATGCTGCGCCGCAAGGTGGACACCCCGTTCGGCGTCCGCTCGATCACCACCGTGCGCGGCGCCGGCTACCGAATGGAGTCCTGACCGTGCTCAGCCGCCTCTCCACCCGTCTGCGCACCTCGCTGGCGGCCGGCCTGGCGGCGCTGCTGCTGCTCGGCGGCGGCGCCTGGTGGCTGCGCGGCCACATGTACGACGCCCAGGTGCAGGCCGCGGACGCGGAGGCGAAGGCACAGGCCCGGGAACTCAGCAACGGCTTCAAGTACGGCCAGCAGGTGACGGACAGCTGGCAGCTGCCGTACGTGGTGCTGGGCAGCGACGGTCAAGTGCTGCTCATGGGGGGCCCGCTGACCACCCAGCACCTGACCGGGCCGCTGCCGGCCGCCGTGCCGCACCTGGCACCGGACGACTGGCAGACGGTCCAGCGGATCTCCATCGGCCCCGCGGGCACGGCCGCCGCCAACCGCTACTCGGGGCGAGCCTTCACCGCGATGGGCAGTTGGAGCCCGCTGCTGCGCAAGGACGGCACCCAGGTGAAGCCGACGGTCGGCCCGTTCACGGTGTACGTGCTGGCCACCCCGTTCGCCGCCGAGGCCTCGCTGCACAGCATCGACCCGGTGCTCCAGGCCGGTGTGCCGACCGCCGCCCTGCTGGTCGCGCTGATGGCCTGGATCGCGACCAGCCGCGCGCTGCGCCCGGTGGACGCGATCCGCGCCGAGCTGGCCGAGATCGGCGAGCACCGGCTGGACCGCCGCGTCCCGGTGCCGCGCTCCGGCGACGAGATCACCCGGATGGCCCGGGCCACCAACGCCACCCTGGACCGACTGGAACGCTCCGCCGCCCAACAGCAGCGCTTCGTCGCGGACGCCTCGCACGAGCTGCGCAGCCCGATCGCGGCCCTGCGCACCAACCTGGAGGTCTCGCTCGCCCACCCCGAGCACACCGACTGGCCCGCCGCGACCCGGGAGGCGCTCACCTCGGTCGAACGCCTCCAGCAGCTCACCGAGGACCTGCTGTTCCTGGCCCGCGGCACCCACCCGGCGACGGCCGGCCGGCTCGGCACCGTCGACCTGTCCGCCGTGCTGCGCGAACTCGCCGACCAGTACCGCCCGGTCCTCGGCGCCCGGCTCACCCTGCGGGTGGACGCCCCCGAGGCGGTGCTGGTGCACGGCAGCCGGATCCGGCTGCACCGGCTGGTGCGCAACCTGCTGGACAACGCCCAGCGGCACGCGGCCACCGAGGTGACGATGTCCGCGCGGCAGAGCGCCTACGGCTGCGTCGTGGAGATCCGGGACGACGGCCCGGGCGTGCCGCCGGAGGACCGCGAGCGGATCTTCGAGCCGTTCACCCGGCTCGACGAGGCCCGTAGCCGGGACGCCGGCGGCAGCGGTCTGGGCCTGGCCATCGCGGCGGACGTCGCCACCCGCCACGGCGGCACCCTGCGCGTCGCCCACGCCCCGCGCGGCGCCCGCTTCGTCCTGGAGCTGCCGCCCGTCGAGGCGGCCGGCCGGGGACGGTCCGCGGACTCCGGCGGGCGGGAGCCCGCGAGCCGCACCTGACCCTCCGCCGGGGGCCCGGGCGCCGGCCGTCCTTCGAGGCGTCGGGCGCTACCCCACCTTCGAGGGGCGGGCGCTACCCCACCTTCGACGCGTCGGGCGCGACGGGCACCGTCCGCAGCGGAACCGAGGCCCGCATCCGGAAGCCCTTCCCCCGCTCCCCGGGCCCGGTCTCCAGCCGCCCGCCGACCAGCGCCAGCCGCTCCTCCAGCCCGGACAGCCCGTTCCCCGGCTGGGACTTGCCCGGCCCGCGCCCGTTGTCGGCGACCTCCAGCACGGCGTAGCGCCCGCCGTGCTCCTCCCAGCTCTCGTCGGCCGTCACCGTGCAGACGGTGGCGCCCTCGCCGTGCCGGACGATGTTGGTGACGGCCTCGCGCAGCGCCCAGGCCAGCGCGCCCGCCTCCTCGTCGGCCAGCCCCGGCCAGCTGTCCACCAGCTCCGGCGCGGCCTCCAGCCGGACCTGGGCGGCGGCCAGCGCGGTACGGGCGGCGGCGAGCTCGACCGGCAGGGTCGGCCGGCGGAAGCCGGTCACCGCCTCCCGGACGTCGATCAGCGACTGCCGGGCGACCTGTTCGATGTCGGCGACCTGCGCCCGCGCCTTCTCGTCGGCGCCCGCATCCATGAACCGGCCGGCCAGCTCGCTCTTCAGGGTGATCAGCGAGAGCGAGTGCCCGAGCAGGTCGTGCAGGTCGCGGGCGAGTCGCAGCCGCTCCTCGGAGGCGGCCAGGTGCGCGACGGCGGCCCGGGCCTCGCGCAGTTCCTTCATGGTGGCGACCAGCCGCTGGAGGCCGGTCATCGCGACCCCGGCCAGGAAGGCGCTGAGCGTGAAGGTGGCGATGTTGTCGGTGTCGACGCCGCTCAGCAGGCCGACCGCGGCGGTGAGCCCGGCCATGGCCCCGAGGGCGCCCAGCGCGTAGTTCGCCGGGGTGATGATCGCGACGCACACCGAGGCGTAGATGAACAGGGTCAGGAAGGCGTCGCCGAGGACGAAGGGCGCCACCGAGGCCAGCACGATCATCGTCGCGACGATCACCCGGCAGGCCCGCGGCCGCATCCCCGCCTGCGAGCGGAAGATCACCAGCAGCACGTACGCCGCCACGAACCCGGCCAGGCAGCACCAGCCGAACACCCGGTCGGCCGCACTGTGGCCCCCGCTCACCAGGTCGCCCGCCGGGTAGGCCAGGTAGGTCATCCACAGCAGCATCCAGGAGACCTTGACCACCAGCTGCCGCCTGGTCTCCACCGGGGAACCGGGCACGCTCATGAACGACGCGCGCTCCGCACCCGCCTTCGGCGACTCGTCGGGGCCGTGGGTCTGACGCGCGTCGCTCATGTGGATCATCATGCCTGTCGGGTGTCGCGCCGGTACAGGGCCGCCGCGGCGACGACGAACACCACCAGGAAGCCCGCCAGCCCGGCGACCGCGACGGTGTCCAGGGAGTGCCCTGGCCGGGTGAAGCCCGCCAGGTGGTTGTACAGGTACACCGGGTCGAACCGGGCGAACTTCTCCAGCGAACCGCTCACCGGGAACCAGGTCCCGCCGAACAGCGCCATCGCCATGTAGGTGATCATCACGATCGGCTGCACCGCGTCCGGCGCCGCCGCGTACCCGAGCGCCACGCCGAGCGCCGCGAAGACGAAGCTGCCCAGCCACAGCGCGAGGCCCAGCCCGGTCCACTGCGCCGCACTGAGCACGACGCCCTGGGCCGCGCCGACCGCGAAGACCACCAGGATCGCCGGCAGCGTGGTGACCGCGCTCGCCGCGATCTTGCCGACGGTGTACGCCCGGCCGGGCAGCGCGGTCAGCCGCAGCTGCCGGGTCCAGCCGCTCTTGCGCTCCAGCGAGATCCGCTGCGCGCTGCCGGTCAGCACCGCGCCGACCGCGCCGAAGGTGGCCATCGAGACCATGAAGTAGGTCTTCACCGGCAGTCCGCCGGCCTGGTCGGCGGCCCCGTAGGCGTGGATGAAGAAGACGTACATCAGGGCCGGGTACATCACGGTGAAGAACAGGTAGCGCCGGTTGCGCAGGGTCCGCAGGACCTCCAGCCGGATCAGGGTCGTCATCGCACGCTCTCCTTGTCGACGCTCCGGCTGGTGGCGGCGCTCCCGGCATTCCCGGCGCCGTCGGCGCTCCGGGGCCCGGCCGCGCGGTCCAGCTCGCCGGTGATGGTCAGGAAGGCCTGTTCCAGGCCGACGCCGGTGACCTCCAGCCCGCGCGGGTACAGGCCCGCCCGGTAGAGCCCGGCGACGCTCGCGTCGGCATCCGCAGTCCGGATCCGCACCGTCCGCACGCCCGGGACCCGGGCCGTGACGTCCAGCGACTGCACGCCCGGCAGGGTGCGCAGCAGGCGCTCGTCGGCCTGCCCGTCGCCGTCGTGGAGCTCGAAGGCGATCCGGCGCACCCCGGCCCGCGCCTTGATCTCGGCGGAGCTGCCGTCGGCGATCAGCCGGCCCCGGTGCAGCACCAGGACGCGGTCGGCGATCGAGTCGGCCTCCTCCAGGTAGTGGGTGGCGAACAGCACCGTGCGCCCGGCGTCGGCCTGCGCCCGCATGCTCGCCCAGAACGACTGCCGGACACCGACGTCCATGCCGGTGGTGGGTTCGTCCAGCACGATCAGGTCGTTGTCGCCCGCGATCGCCAGGGCGAAGCGGACCCGCTGCTCCTGGCCGCCGGACAGCTTGTCGACCCGGCGCTCCGCCAGCTCGGTGATCCCCGCGTCGGTCAGCACCCCCGTGACCGACCGGCCGCGCGGGTGCACGTCGCAGGCGAGCCGCACCAGCTCGCGCACCTTGACGTCGGACATCAGCCCGCCGCTCTGCAGCATCGCGCCGACCCGGCCGGCCGCGATCGCCGCCCGCGGGGTGCCCCCGAAGAGCGTCACGCTGCCCCGGTCGGGCTCGCGCAGCCCCAGCAGCAGGTCCAGGCTGGTGGACTTCCCGGCGCCGTTCGGGCCGAGCAGGGCCACGGTCTCGCCCGGCCGCAGCACGAGGTCCAGTCCGTCCACGGCGCGCACCCGCCCGTAGCTCTTGCCCACGCCGCGGAAGGCGGCCACCTCGGTGTCCATCGCCCGGCTCCTCTTCCCTGGTGCTGTCGCGTCCGGTGCTGTTCGCACCGGTTCAGGGTCCCGCGCGGGCGGTCGGCGGCGGCAGTGTCCGCCGTCGTGCCTTCGGCATGACGGATGTCATGCCGGCGGCCGGTACCCGCATCAGGGGTACCGGCCGCGGAAAGGCAGGTCAGGGGCGGTTGTCGGCCCCGGGGGTTAGCATGCCGGGAGATCCGGCCGGACTGGTCGCCCCGCGGGGCACACGCGGCTCAGGGGGAGCGGCGCGGACTCCGGGCACCGCACACGAAGGGCCCGGGTCTTTCGGCGATCCGGCCCCGCTCCCCCTCCTCCGCGCTCCCCCCTCCTCCGGCCTCGGCCCGGTCACGCCCCGAGCGCGCGCTTCACGAAGTCGACCTGAAGCAGCAACAGGTTCTCGGCGACCTCCTCCTGCGGGGTCATGTGCGTGACGCCGGACAGCGGCAGCACGGTGTGCGGGCGCCCGGCGGCGAGCAGCGCCGAGGAGAGCCGCAGGGTGTGCGCGGCCACCACGTTGTCGTCGGCCAGCCCGTGAATGATCATCAGCGGGCGCTCCAGCCCGGCCGCGTACCCGCTCAGCGAGTTGGCCTCGTACACCTCGGGCCGCTCGGCCGGGTCGCCCAGGTAGCGCTCGGTGTAGTGGGTGTCGTACAGCGCCCAGTCGGTCACCGGCGCGCCGGAGACCGCCGCGTGGAAGACGTCCGGGCGGCGCAGCACGGCGAGCGCGGAGAGGTAGCCGCCGTACGACCAGCCGCGGATGGCGACCCGGTCGAGGTCCAGCGGGAACTCCCCGGCGAGTGCCTGCAGCGCCTCGACCTGGTCGTCCAGGGTGGCCCCGGCGAAGTCGAAGGCGATCGACTTCTCCCAGGCCGGCCCGCGCCCGGGGGTGCCGCGCCCGTCGGCGACGACCACCGCGAAGCCCTGGTCGGCGAACCACTGCGAGTTGAGGTGCGGGTTGTGCGCCTGGACGACGCGCTGGCCGTGCGGGCCGCCGTACGGGTCCATCAGGACGGGCAGCAGGCCGTCCCGTTCGCGGTCGTAGCCGGTGGGCAGGAAGACGGCGGCCGGGATGCGGCGCTCGCCGGCGAAGCGGAAGACCGGGCGGGCGGTGATGACCGGCGTCTCGGCGTACGAGGCGATGGTGGCGACGTCGTCGACCACCACGCCCTCCGGCAGGTCGCGGGCGACCTGGACGAGGGTGCCGGGCAGGTCGGGCTCGGCGGTGGCCCGCACGGTGATCCCGCCGCCGTGCACGGCACTGGTGACGGAGGTGAACGGCCGCCCGTTGGAGGACTCCCAGCCGAGTCGCTTGCCGTCGTGACTGATCCGGCCGACGGCGATCCAGCCGGGCTCGGGGTCGGTCTCGGCGGCGCCGCCGGAGGCGGAGAAGAAGACCTCGTCCTCGGTGACGGCGACGACGGACCGGACGTGCAGGTCGGCCCCGGTGACGGCGTGGTCGCCGACCACCAGCGCCCGGACCCCTCCCTCGTCCGAGATCCGCACCAGCTTGCCGTCCGGGGTCCACGCCGGGACGCCGCCGAACAGCTCCAACCAGACCGCGTCCTCCTCCGCGTGCAGCACCTCGGTGGCGCCGGTGGCCACGTCCAGGCCGAGGATCCGCTGGCTGCGCTGGTCGCGGGACTGCACCTGCAGCAGCGGCACGCCGCCCTTCGACCAGTGCACCCGGCCGAGGTACGGGAACGCCGCACGGTCCCACACCACCTCGGTGCGCCCGCCGTGCATGTCGAGCACCCAGAGGCCGACCTCGGCGTTGCCGGTGCCGGCCGCCGGGTAGGGGACCTCGGCGGGCTCGCGGTCCGGGTTCGCCGGGTCGGCGATCCACCAGCGGCGCACCGGGCTGTCGTCGGCGCGCTCGACCAGCAGCCGGTCGCCCTCCGGGGACCACCAGAAGCCGCGGTCGCGGTCCATCTCCTCCTGGGCGATGAACTCGGCCTGGCCCCAGGTGACGTTCGGTCCGTCCGGCTCGGCGAGCACCCGGTCGCCGCTGCCGTCGGTGCGGGTCAGCCGCAGCTCGCCGGCGGTGTTGGCGTACGCGACGCAGCTGCCGTCCGGGGACAGCCGCGGGTCCAGCAGCGGTCCCCGGGCGGGCAGTTCGGTGGTCGTTCCGGTGACCAGGTCGGCCGTGAAGAGGCGGCCGGAGAGCGCGAAGGCAGCCAGCGTGCCGGTCCCGTCCAGGGCGTAGCCGACGATGCCGGCCGAGCCCTCGCGGCTGCGCTCGCGGCGGGCCTTCTCGGCCGGCGAGAGGTCCTCCTCGCCGCCGCCGAGCAGGGCCGCCGGGTCGGCGGCGATCCGCTCCTCGCCGGTGGCGGTGTCGAGGGTCCAGAGCAGGTTGGCCCGGTCGCTGCCCGTGGGGGTCCCCCCGGCCGGAGGCTGGGGGAGCGAGCGGAGGAAGACGACCCGCGAGCCGTCCGGTGCGACGGAGAACGAGCGGGGCGCGCCGACGGTGTAGCGCAGGGTCCGCGCGTACTGCCGGGGGAAGGTGTCCGCAGGGGTGTGGGAGGTCATGGCACCAGACCCTACGACGCCGAACTGCCGCTGCCGGGAGGCTGGTGATCACTCGTTCGGAGCATCGTCCCCAAGTGCGCCCCAAAGGCCCTAAAACCGCCTCCGACCGGCCCGGGCGCGCCGTCGGCGCCGCGCCGCCCCACACGCCGGTGCTCACCGAACGTCATGCTCCCCTCACCCATCGGGTATGACTTGTCGGGCGAGTGATCGTCGGCCCCGTCCCGGTCCCCGGTCGCCCGCAGCCCAGTCCCGCACCGTCCCACCGCCGCCCTCCCCCAGGGGTGGCGCGCCCGAGAAGGGGTGTGAGCCGACATGGCCATGAACATCTCCGCCGCCGTGCTGATGCTGGTCATCGTGGTGGCGCTGATCCGCCGCTCCGGCCTGAAGCTGGGGCACGCGATCGTCTGCGCGCTGCTCGGCTTCTACCTGGCGTCCAGCTCGATCGCGCCGTCGATCAGCCAGGTCACCAGCAACCTCGCGGGGATGATCAACGGCCTGAAGCTCTAGCCCCACCCGGCCGGTGGTTAGGCTTCCTCCCATGACCGCGACTACCGGCCGCCGACTCCTCCTCGTGCACGCACACCCCGACGACGAGTCGATCGGCAACGGCGCCACCATGGCCCGGTACGCCGCCGAGGGCGCCCGGGTCACGCTGGTGACCTGCACCCTCGGCGAGGGCGGCGAGGTGATCCCCCCGGAGCTGGCCCACCTGACGGCCGATCGGGACGACACCCTCGGCGCGCACCGGATCGGCGAGCTCACCGAGGCGACGCGCGCCCTGGGCGTCACCGACGTCCGCTTCCTCGGCGGCCCCGGGCGCTACCGCGACTCCGGGATGATGGGCGTGCCCGACAACGACGCCCCCGGCTGCTTCTGGCGCGCGGACGTGGACGAGGCGGCCGGCCACTTGGTCGCGGTGATCCGCGAGGTGCGGCCGCAGGTCCTGGTCACCTACGACGACAACGGCGGCTACGGGCACCCGGACCACATCCAGGCGCACCGGGTCGCGATGCGCGCGCACGAGCTGGCCGCCGACCCGGCGCACCGCCCCGAGCTGGGCCCGGCCTGGCGGATCGCCAAGGTGTACTGGAACCGGATGCCCCGCTCGGTGATCGAGGCCGGGCTCGCCGAGACCGCCGCCAAGGCGTCCTTCCCTGGCGTGGCCCAGCCGTCCGACGTCCCCGGCGTGGTCGCCGACGGGACGGTCACCACGGTGCTGGACGGCGCCGCGCACGCCGGGCGCAAGGCGGCCGCGATGGCCGCGCACGTCACCCAGATCACCGTGGACGGCGCCTTCTTCGCGCTCTCCAACCACCTCGGCCAGCCCCTGCTCGCCACCGAGTACTACCAGTTGGTGCGCGGCCAGGCCGGGCCCGGCCGACCCGAGGACGACCTGTTCGCGGGCCTCGACGTCGCGGCCGCGAACGCCGAGGAGGACGTGCGATGACCAAGCCCGTTGCCCCGCCACCGCGCCGCTCGATCACGGCGGCCGTCCTCGGCACCCGTGACGAGCGGCTGGCCGAGCCCCAACCCCCGCGCGCCGCCCGGATCGCGGTGTATGTCCTGTTCTTCCTGTTGGGCATCGCGGTGTCGGTCTGCGGATCCTTTGTGCAGGCCCTGTGGCCGCCCGCGGGAATCCTGCTGGCGCTGGCCGCGACCGCCGCCACGTTCTACGCCGGCCTGCGGATCACCGGCACCCGGCTCGGCGCGGGAGCACCCGCGGCCGGCTGGTTCCTGGCGATGCTGCTGCTGATCGTGCCGCGGCCGGAGGGCGACAACGTCCTGTGGTCCAACGCCACCTCGCTGGCCTGGCTGTTCGCCGGCTCGGTGCTGGGCGTGATCTGCGCCACCCTGCCGACCCGCACCAGCTGGTTCCCCGGAGTGCCCGGCCCGCCGCGCTGACCCCGGCAGGACGCGGCGTACGGTACCGCGTACGACGCGCAGTCAAGAGCACACGGCCTTACTCTCATACCGGAGGAACCGGACGTATCAGGATCTGTCCGAAGCCGTTCACCGCTCAGTTCTTCCCAGTATGGTGGTCCCGCAGAACGCCGTACCCGACCGCCGCCCGCCCCAGCCGGGCCCGGCGACCACGAACCGCGGTCGCGCCGCACGGCCCTCCCGCGAACCCGGAGCACAGCAGCATTGAGCAGCCGCGAATCTGACAACGCCCACCCGACGCCACGGCGCACGGGTCCGGACGCCTACCCGTCGGGCACCCCGCCCTACGGCACGCCCGGGCACCCCGGCGGCGACCGGGCCGCGGCCGGCGCGGGCCAGGGCGCCGCGGACGGCGGCGAGGACGACGGCCCGAAGACCGAGACCACCCTGACCACCCGGGTCCGGATCAACATCCCCGGCTCGCGCCCGATCCCGCCGGTCGTCGTCCGCAGCGCCGTCAAGAACGAGGACGGCCCGGCCGAGGAGGCCCCGGCCCCCGAGCAGGGCAGCCCCCGGCACCGCTCCGCGCCGTCCTCACCCGTCCTCGGCGTGATGGAGGGCGGCAGCGGCACGGCCGCCCAGCCGAACCTGCCGCCGGAGTGGGAGATCCCGCCGATCCCGCCGGCGACCTCGGAGTCCGAGTCCACCGGTGCCTGGTTCCGGCCGCGCCAGAAGAAGGCGCCCGCCACCGAGGCCGCCCCGGCCACCGTGTCCGCCGCCGCCCCGGCCACCCAGGCCGCGCCCGCCGCCGAGCCCCGGCCGCAGGGCGCCCGCCAGGCCGGGGGCGCCGCTGCCCGCGCCAACGGCGCGCCGAACGGCCGCCCGGTGCCCGCCCAGGGCAAGGCGCCGAACCCCGGCGCCCCCGCCGCGCGCACCCGCGCCGAGGCCCCCGTGGAGGAGCCCGGCGTCTACGAGGCCGCGGACCCCTTCGCGCCCGCCGCCGACCCGTTCGGCCCGACCCCCGGGCCCGACGCCGGCACCCGCGGCCCGCGCGGCGGCCGGCCCCAGCAGAACGGCGCGCGGCAGAACCGGCCCCAGCAGAACGGGGCCCCGCAGAACGGTGCGCGGCAGAACGGTGCACGGCAGGGCGGTGCACGGCAGAACGGCCCCCGCCAGGGCGGCCCGCAGAACGGCTTCCAGCCGAACGGCCACCCGACGGGCCCGCTCCCGCAGGGTGCGCCGGGCGCCGGGCCGAGCCCGGAGGACACCTCGGTCGACGGCTTCAAGCCGATCCGCGAGAACACCCCGCCGCCCGCCGGGATATCCGGCATGCCCCGCAACGGCGCCCCGCGCGGTGCCGACGAGCGTCCGCAGCCGGGCCTGTTCGCGTCCGCGCCGACCGGCGCCGACCCGTTCGCCACCCAGCGTCCGGCCGCCCCCGGCCAGGACGCCCCGGTCGCCC
The DNA here is from genome assembly GCF_040651155.1 of Kitasatospora sp. NPDC048545. Classification (NCBI taxonomy): domain Bacteria; kingdom Bacillati; phylum Actinomycetota; class Actinomycetes; order Kitasatosporales; family Streptomycetaceae; genus Kitasatospora; species Kitasatospora sp. NPDC048545. The sequence goes on along the minus strand of NZ_JBEZIQ010000030.1, from coordinate 100,769 downwards.
CGGCGGCCCCCAACGGGCTCTTCCCTGGGGCGCCCGGTACGGGCCCGCAGCCCGGCCGCACACAGCAGCCGGGCCGCGACCCGGAGGTCACCGAGGTCACACCGATGCCCGCCCCCGGACCGCGGCCGCCGGCCGCCCAGGGGCCCAACGGCACTCCGCCGCCCGCCCCGGCGCCCGCCAAGTCCGAGCCGGCCCCCGCGAAGGGCAAGGCCAAGCGCGGCGGCGGCAAGAAGCTGGTCAAGCTGGGCGTCTACGGCATCGGCGGTGTGCTGTTCCTCGGCGCCGCCGCGTACGGCACCGGCCTGATGCTCAACCAGTCCGACGTCCCCAAGGGCACCGTGGTGCTCGGCACCGACATCGGCGGCAACAGCCGTGACCAGGCGATCCACTCGCTGGACGCCTCGGTCGGCAAGGCCGGTCAGCAGCCGCTCAAGCTGAAGATCGGCGACCAGACCGTGGACCTCGACCCGACGGTCGCCGGGCTGAGCTTCGACACCACCGCCACCGTGGACGACCTGGCCCAGCACAGCTACAACCCGGTCGACGTCATCAAGTCCCTCCAGGGCGGCAGCAAGGCCGTCGCGCCGGACGTCAAGGTCGACCGGGCCAAGCTCAAGGCCGCCCTCGACTCGCTGTCGGCCGGCTCGGGCCAGGGTCTGCAGGAGGGCTACGTCAAGTTCGGCGAGCCCAACGGCGAGCCGATCGTCGTCCCCGGCCGGGCCGGCCAGGCGGTGGACTCGGCGAACGCCCTGGACGCGGTCGAGCAGGCCTACCGCGACCGCGCCGCCGGCAAGCCCGACCAGCCGGTCGCCCTGGCCGTCACGGCCGCCCAGCCGAAGGTCTCCACCCAGGCCCTCCAGGCCGCCGCCGACAGCCTCGGCAAGCAGGTGGCCGCCGGCAAGGTGCACGTCGTGGCCGGCACCAAGACCTGGGACTTCGGCGGCAAGACCGCGGCCAAGGCGCTCACGCTCGTCCCGGACGCCTCCGGCAAGATCGTGCCCAAGTGGGACCTCGACGCGCTCTCCACCCAGCTGGGCGGCGTGTTCGACAAGGTGAAGGTCAAGAAGAACGGCCAGCTCGTCGCGATCACCCCGCAGGACGTCGCGGACGGCATCGCCTCGGTCTTCGACAAGACCGGCGACAAGGACCGCACCTTCAAGTTCGCCGTCTGACGTACCGCCTCCCGTCGAGGGGCGGGGCCGCATCCGGTCCCGCCCCTCGACAACTCCCCCTCCCGGTCAGCAAGATGTGACGCCACACCTTCCGCCTCATCCACCCCGGGGAGCACGCCGATGGGCCGCCGCCTCCAGCAGCACGGGACGGCCCTGCTCGCAGGCCTCACCGCCCTCACCCTCTCGCTCGCGCTCTGCTCCTGTGCCTCCGGCCAGGGCGAGACCGGCGCCGACGCACTGCCGTCCGCACCCGCGACGCCCAAGCTCACGTCGGTCGACATCAACCCGCACGACCGCGGACAACTGCGCCAGGGCGGCACCCTGAACCTGGCGATCACCCAGTTCTCCCGCCAGTGGTCGCCGATCCACACCGACGGCAGCGAGTCCTCGACCATGGCGGTCACCAAGCCGCTGCTGCCGACGTTCTTCCGCTCGGACGCCGCCGGCACCCAGACGGTCAACCCCGCCTACCTTCAGGACGCCCACGCCGAGCTCAAGGACGGCCGGCAGGTGGTCACCTGGACGCTCAACCCGAAGGCCCACTGGTCCGACGGCACCCCGATCACCTGGCGCGACATCGAGGCCAACTGGCGGGCCCTGAACAGCAAGGACCCGGCCTACAAGCCGTCCAGCAGCACCGGCTTCGAGCTGGTCTCCTCGGTCGAGCGCGGCAAGGACGACTTCCAGGCCGTGATGACCTTCGACCGGCCGTTCTCGGAGTGGCAGTCGATGTTCAACGGCGCCGCCAACGCCCCGCTGCTGCCGGCGAGCCGGATCTCCACCCCGGACCTGTTCAACACCGCCTACCTGGACGCGATCCCGGTCACCGCGGGCCCGTTCAAGGTCGAGCAGCTCGACCGCGCCGCGCAGACCGTCACCCTGGTCGCCGACCCCGCGTGGTGGGGCGACAAGCCGATGCTGGACCGGGTCGTCTTCCACGCGATGAGCCCCGACGCGATGCCCGCCGCCTTCGCCAAGGGCGCGCTCGACCTCGTCAACAACGGTCCGGACGTGGCCGGTTACCAGGTCATCCGGACCACCAAGGGCGCCGTCGTGCGCCGGGCCGGCGGTCCGGACTTCCGCCAGATCACCCTGAACGCCCGCACCCCCGCGCTGAGCGACGCGACCGTGCGCCAGGCCGTGTTCCAGGCCATCAACCGGGACGCCGTCATCCGATCCGACCTCAACGGCCTGGACTGGCCCGCGGTCCCGCTCAACAACCACCTGCTGGTCGCCAACCAGAACGGCTACCGCGACAACTCGCTCGGCCTGGCCCGCTACGACCCCGCCGAGGCCGCCCGCAAGCTGGACTCGGCCGGCTGGAAGCTCGACGGCGACGTCCGCAAGAAGGACGGCCGCGAACTGAACCTGCGGATGGTCGTCCCGGCCGGCGTCACCCAGGCCCAGACCGAGGCCGCGAACACCGCCAAGATGCTCAAGGACGTCGGGATCAAGGTCAGCACGGTGACCGCCCCCGTCAACGAGTTCTTCGACAAGTACATCAACCGCAACGACTTCGACATCACCGCCTACTCGCTGCTCGGCACCCCGTTCCCGGCCAGCGGCAGCCGCGCCAACTTCGTCCAGAACGGCGGCACCAACCACGTCGGCGCGGGCAGCCCGGCGGTCGACACCGCGCTCGACCGGGCCGCCGCCGCGACCGACGCGGCCACCACCTCCGAGGCGATCAACCAGGCCGACGGCGAGCTCTGGAAGGTGGCCGGCGTCCTGCCCCTCTACCAGCGCCCGCAGTTGTACGGAGCCCGCGCCGACCTCGCCAACATCGGCGCGCAGGGCCTGTCCGACATCGTCTGGGAGAACGTCGGCTTCCTGAAGTAGCCGCGGCGGCGGGCGGGCTCAGCCGTGCAGCGTCTCGCGCCAGTAGTGGCAGGCGCTGCGGCGGCCCGCCAGCTCCTCGCCGTGCTCGCTTGCGACCGGCACCAACGGCGGGAGCTCGCTCCGGCAGCGGTCCTGTGCCCGGTCGCAGCGGGGGTTGAACGCGCAGCCCTCCGGGATCCGCAGCAGACTCGGCGGCAGGCCCTTGATGGCATGCAGGTCCTGGCCCTTCTGGTCCAGGCGCGGGATGGAGTCCAGCAGGCCCCGGGTGTACGGGTGCGCGGGGCGCGCGTACAGCTCGTGCACCGGGGCCGCCTCGACGATCCGGCCCGCGTACATCACCGCGATCTTGTCCGCGACGTCGGCGACCACGCCGAGGTCGTGGGTGATCAGGATCAGACCCATGTTGAACTCGCGCTGCAGGTCGGCCAGCAGGTCCATCACCTGGGCCTGCACGGTCACGTCCAGGGCGGTGGTGGGCTCGTCCGCGATGATCAGGTCCGGCTCCAGCGCCAGCGCCATCGCGATCATGATGCGCTGGCGCATACCCCCCGAGAACTGGTGCGGGAAGTCGCCGACGCGCTGCCGGGCAGCGGGAATGCGCACCCGCTCCATCAGCTCCACGGCCTTCTCCCGGGCCTCCTTGCGGGAGACGCCGTGGTGGACCCGGAACATCTCCCCCAGCTGGTAGCCCACGCTGAGCACCGGATTGAGGGCGGACAGCGCGTCCTGGAAGATCATCGCGATCCGCCGGCCCCGGACGGCCCGCCGGGCGTTGGCGCTCATGGTCAGCAGGTCCTCGCCGCGGAACAGGATCCGCCCCGCGGTGATCCGCCCCGGCGGCATGTCCAGGATCCCCATGACCGCCTGCGCCGTCACCGACTTGCCCGAACCCGACTCCCCGAGCACCGCCAGCGTCTCGCCGGCCGCCACCGCGTAGCTCACCCCGTTGACGGCCTTCGCGACCCCGTCCCGGGTGTGGAACTCCACGTGCAGGTCGTCGACCTCCAGCAGCGGGGTCCCGGGCACCAGGCCCTCCCGGCCGCCGCCGGTCACCTCCACCACGTCCATGTGAGCAGCCCTCCTCAACGCAGCAGCGACCACCGATAGGCGCAGAGCAACTATCAAGGACCGCGCCGCACTTGGCGAGCCCACGGCAGATCACTTTTCCATCACGGGAAAGGGCGCGCCCTCGAATCCGAGGACGCGCCCTGCCCACCGTCGACCCGCTACTGCGTACCGTCCTGCCCGTCCTCCGCACTCGGCTCGATGTCGCGCTCCGCCGCGCTCTGTTCGATCTCGCGCTCCGCCGCACTCTGTTCGATCTCGCGCTCCGCCGCGAAGTGACACGCCGAGTCGTGGACCGCCGCCCCCTTCAGCCAGGTCGGCGAGGCCAGCAGCGGGACCTCGACCTCGCACCGCTGCTGCGCCTTCCAGCAGCGGGTGCGGAAGCGGCAGCCGCTCGGCGGGTTGGCCGGTGAGGGCACGTCGCCGGTGAGCACGATGCGGTCCCGCGACTCGCGGGCCGTCGGGTCCGGCACCGGCACCGCGGAGAGCAGCGCCTGGGTGTAGGGGTGGGTGGCGTGGTCGTAGATCTCCGCGTCGCTGCCGACCTCGACCATCCGCCCGAGGTACATCACGCCGACGCGGTCGGAGATGTGCCGGACGATGGAGAGGTCGTGCGCGATGAACATGTACGACAGGTTGAACTCGCCCTGCAGCTGCTCCAGCAGGTTGATCACCTGCGCCTGGACGGACACGTCCAGGGCCGACACGGGCTCGTCGCAGATGATGATCTCGGGCTTCAGCGCGAGACCGCGGGCGATGCCGATGCGCTGGCGCTGGCCGCCGGAGAACTGGTGCGGGTACCGGTTGATGTACTCCGGGTTCAGACCCACGACGTCCAGCAGATCCTGGACGGCCTTGCGGCGGTCGCCCTTGGGTGCCACCTCGGGGTGGATCTCGAACGGCTCACCGATGATGTCGCCGACCGTCATGCGCGGGTTGAGCGAGGTGTACGGGTCCTGGAACACCATCTGGATGTTCCGGCGGACGGCCTTCAGCGCCGCACCGGACAGCCGGGAGATCTCCTCCCCCTTGTACCGGACCGAGCCCGCGGTGGCCGGCTCCAGGTTCATCAGTACTTTGGCCAGGGTGGACTTCCCGCAGCCGGACTCGCCGACGATGCCGAGGGTCTCGCCCTGCATCAGGTCGAAGCTGACCCCGTCGACCGCTTTGACGGCGCCGACCTGCTTCTTGAACAGGATGCCCTTGGTCAGTGGGAAGTGCTTGACCAGGTCCCGGACTTCGAGGATCGGCTCACCGCGCGGCACCTCCTGTGCGAAGGCGGCCTCCTCCGGCACCACCGCGCCCAGTGCGCTGGCCCCGTTAACGGTCATGGAGGGTCTCCTTCCAGAAGAAGCAGGCGCTGCCGCGCCCCTCCTGCGGCGTCCCGTCCTCCTCGGTGACCGGGAGCAGCTCCGGCACCTCGGCCCGGCAGACGTCCTGCGCACGCGGGCAGCGCGGGTTGAAGGCGCAGCCCGTGGGGATCCGCAGCAGGTTGGGCGGCAGGCCCTTGATGGCGTAGAGCTCCTGGCCCTTCTGGTCCAGCCGGGGGATGGAGTCCAGCAGGCCCCGGGTGTACGGGTGCGCGGGGCGCGCGTACAGCTCGTGCACCGGGGCCGTCTCGACGATGCGGCCGGCGTACATCACGGCGATCTTGTCCGCGACGTCGGCGACCACGCCGAGGTCGTGGGTGATCAGGATCAGACCCATGTGGAACTCGGCCTGGAGCTCGGCCAACAGGTCCATCACCTGGGCCTGCACGGTGACGTCCAGGGCGGTGGTGGGCTCGTCCGCGATGATCAGGTCCGGCTCCAGCGCCAGCGCCATCGCGATCATGATGCGCTGGCGCATGCCGCCCGAGAACTGGTGCGGGTAGTCGTTCACCCGGTCCTTGGCCGCCGGGATGCGCACCCGGTCCATCAGCTCGACGGCCTTCTCCTTCGCCTCCTTGCGGGAGACGCTCCGGTGGGCCCGGAACATCTCACCGAGCTGGAAGCCCACCGACAGCACCGGATTGAGGGCGGACAGCGCGTCCTGGAAGATCATCGCGATCCGTCCGCCGCGGATCCTGCGCCGTTCGTCCTTGCTCATCTTGAGCATGTCCTGGCCCCGGAAGCGGATCTCGCCGCGCGGGATCCGGGCCGGCGGCATGTCCAGGATGCCCATGATCGCCTGCGCGGTCACCGACTTGCCGGAGCCGGACTCGCCCAGCACGGCCAGCGTCTCGCCGGCCGAGACGGAGTAGTTGACCCCGTTGACGGCCCTGGCGACGCCGTCCCTGGTGACGAACTCGACGTGCAGGTCCCGCACGTCGAGCAGCGGCCCCTCGTACGGTGTCCCGCGCTCGCGCTCGGTGGTCTGCGCCGCTGTACCCACGGTGTGCTCCCCTCGCTCAGCGAAGCTTCGGATCGAGGGCGTCACGCACCGCGTCGCCCATCATGATGAAGGCCAGCACGGTGATGGACAGTGCCGCGGCCGGGAAGAACATCACGTACGGCGCGGTCCGGATCACCTTCTGGGCGGAGGAGATGTCGATGCCCCAGGAGATGGTCGGTTCCTGCAGGCCGATGCCGAGGAAGCTCAGCGTCGCCTCGGTCGCGATGTAGCCGCCGAGCGCGATGGTCGCCACCACGATCACCGGCGCGACCGCGTTCGGCAGGATGTGCCGGAACATCAGCCGCCTGGTCCCGGCCCCGAGCGCCCGGCCCGCCACCACGTAGTCGGACTGTTTGACGGTCAGCACCGCGCCGCGCATGACGCGGGCGATCTGGGTCCAGCCGAGGACGGCCAGCGCGAACACCACGGTCCACACCGTGCGGATGGTGAACGCGTTCAGCAGCACCAGGGCGCCGAGCAGCAGCGGGATGCCGAAGAAGATGTCGACGATCCGGGAGATCACCGCGTCGACGGCTCCGCCGTAGTACCCGGCGACCATGCCGGTCAGCCCGCCGAGCAGGGTGACCGCGGCGGTGACGAAGATGCCGACGGTGATCGAGGCGCGGGCGCCGTAGATCACCCGGGCGTAGATGGACCGGCCCTGCGCGTCGTAGCCGAACCAGCCGGCACCGAAGAAGTCCGTCCAGTCCGGCCGCTTGAGGTAGTCGTGCACCAGGTCGGCCTTGCGCGGGTTGGCGTCGGTGAAGGCCCAGGGGAAGATCGCCATGATCACCAGCAGCAGGATCAGCACCACCGACAGCAGGAAGATCGGCCGTCGGCGCAGGTCCCGCCAGGCGTCGCCCCAGAGGCTGCGGGCCTGTTCCCGCTTCTCCACGTCGGGTTCGACCAGGGTCTCCTGCTCGACCGCCATGCCCTGTTCCCCCGCGAAGTCCAGCCGGTCCACGCCTGGCTTGGGATGCCGTTCGTACGAGTCCTCGTCGTGGATGTCAGGCATAGCGGATCCTCGGGTCCAGGACCGCGTAGAGCAGGTCGACGAGCAGGCTGGCGACCAGGTAGACGATCACCAGGACGGTCACGATGCCGACCACGGTCGGGCCTTCCTTCTGGTTGATCGCCCGGTACAGGACGTTGCCGATGCCCTGCACGTTGAAGATGCCCTCGGTGACGATCGCCCCGCCCATCAGCGCGCCGAGGTCGGTGCCGAGGAAGGTGACCACCGGGATCAGCGAGTTGCGCAGCAGGTGGCGGGAGATGATGGTCCGCCGGGGCAGTCCCTTGGCGGTCGCGGTCCGGATGTAGTCGGCCCGCAGGTTCTCGCCGATGGAGGTCCGGGTGAGCCGGGCGACGAACGCGAGCGAGAGCGAGCCCAGGACGACCGCCGGCAGGATCAGCTGGGTGAGGTCGTAGCTGTCCTGCACCGTCGGCGTGACCCAGCCCAGGTTGGTGGCGAACACCGTCTGCGCGATGTAGGCCAGCACGAAGACCGGGATCGAGATCACCACCAGGGTCAGGATCAGCACCAGGGTGTCCGCGATACTGCCGCGCTTCAGCCCGGAGAGCACGCCGAGGGACAGACCCACGACCAGCTCGAAGGCGAAGGCCAGCAGCGCCAGCCGGATGGTGACCGGGAAGGCGTCCGCCATGATGTCGGAGACCGGACGGCCGGTGAAGCTGGTGCCGAAGTCCCCCTGGAAGAGGTTCCCCATGTAGTGCAGGTACTGCTTCCAGAGCGGCTGGTCCAGGTAGTACGTGTGCTTGATGCTCGCGACCACGGTCGGGTCGGCGGCCTTCTCGCCGAACAGCGCGACCACCGGGTCACCCGGCAGCGTGTAGACCATCACGAAGATCAGCAGTGTGGTGCCGAAGAACACCGGGATCATCTGCAGCACCCGTCGCAGCACGTAACTGCCCATCCGAGCCTCCTTCCTAGGTGCCCGGCCGGCCGGGCCGGTCGGCCGGGGGCCGCGCCCCGCCCTCCGTGCGGGGAGGGCGGGGCCGGCGCGGGGATCAGGGCCCCGGGATCAGCCCTTGACCTCGACCTGCGTCCAGGCCGGGTTGCCGAAGGAGTCGAACATCACGTTCTGCACGTTGGTCGAGTAGCCCGAGTTGGTGCGGTAGTACCAGAGCGGGATGGTCGGCATCCCGGTCGCCAGCACCGCCTCGGCCTGCTGGTAGCCGGTCACCGTGTCGGCGACGCTGGGGGCCGCGTCGGCCTGCTGGGACAGCTGGTCGAACTGCGGGTTGCTGTACCCGGTGTCGTTGGAGGCGGCACCGGTGCGGTACACGTCGGCCAGGAAGTTGGCGTTCAGCGGGTAGTCCTGCACCCAGCCGGTGCGGAAGGCGCCGTTGAGCTGGTGCGAGGTGATGGCCTGGCGGGCGGTCTTGAAGTCGGGCTTGGGGTCGCCCAGGCAGTCGACGCCGGTGTTCTGCCGGATCGAGTTGCAGACCGCGTCGACCCACTCCTTGTGGCCGCCGTCCGCGTTGTAGGTGATCAGCACCTTGTTGCCGGGGACGCCGCCGCCCTGCTGGATCAGCTGCTTGGCCTTGGCGACGTCGAAGTTGCAGAAGTCCCCGCAGGTGCCGGCCTTGTAGCCCTCGACACCCTCGGCGACCCAGGCGCTGGCGGGCGCCCGGGAACCCTGCAGCACGGTCTTGGTGATGGTCGCGCGGTCGATCGCCATCGACAGGCCCTGGCGCACCTGGGCCTTCTCCGGCGCCGCCCAGTCGGCCTGGTAGAGCGTGAAGCCGATGTTCTGGATGGCGCCCTGCGGGGAGTCCACCGCCCGGTCCCCGAGGTCGCTCTTGTACGTCGCCAGCGCGGACGGCGGCACCTGGTCCATCACGTCGAGGTTGTTGGACTGCAGGTCGGCGTAGGCGGCCTCGGACGTGGTGTACATCTTGAAGACGATGCCGCCGTTCTTCGGCTTGTCCACGCCCTTGTAGCCCGGGTAGGACTTGGTGGCCACCTGGCTGTTGTGGGCCCAGCTGACGAACTGGTACGGGCCGTTGCCCACCGGCTTCTGCCCGTACCCGGCCGGGTCGTTGAAGAAGGCATCCGGCAGCGGCGAGAAGGCGATGTAGCCGAGCTTGTACTCGAAGTACGAGACCTTGTGGTTCAGCTTGACAGTGAAGTGCAGGTCGTCCGTGACGGTCAGCCCGGACATCTTGGTCGCGGTCGGGCTGCCGGTGGCCGGGTGGACGTCCTGGTAGCCCTCGATGTCCGAGAACCAGGAGCTGTTGATCTGGTTGTTCGCCGGGTTGGCGGCCCAGTTCCAGGCGTCGACGAAGTTCTTGGCGTGCACGGGGGTGCCGTCGTGGAACGTCCAGCCGTCGTTCATCGTGACGGTGAAGGTCTGGGAGTCGCTGGTGTCGATCGCGCTCGCGACCTGCATCCGGATCGTGGCGTTGCTGGGGTCGTAGTCGACCAGCCCCTTGAAGAGGTTCTGGATGATGCGACCGCCGCCGACCTCGTTCGCGTTGGCGGGCTGCAGCGGGTTCTGCGGCTCGTTGCTCTGGTAGCTGAAGGTCTTTGTGGAGTCCGACGAGCTGCCGCTGCCTCCGCCACCGCTGCTGCACCCGGTGGCCACCAGGGCCACGGACGTCGCAACAGCGAGGACCCAGCGAGCACGGGCGGCTACGGGCATGGAGGTCCCTCCTCATGGTGTGTGTCGCATCACACCCCATGAGAAGCGCGCCCCGGCGACGGCGCGAGCCGGGTGCACCCGGACGGGTGCCGTGACCCCCTGCGGAGTTGACGCAACGACGGAAGGGCCCGTGGCGGGAAGCCACGGGCCCTTCCGGGGAGAGCGGGGATCAGGCCGCTGCCTGCTCCCGGACCTCGGGGAAGTGGCAGGCCGTGTTGTGCGCGGCCGCGCCCTTCAGCACCGTGGGCACCGCGAGCAGCGGGGTCTCCTCGGCGCAGCGGTCCTCCGCCTTCCAGCAGCGGGTGCGGAAGCGGCAGCCGGACGGCGGGTTGGCCGGCGAGGGGATGTCACCGGTCAGGATGATCCGGTCACGGGACTCGCGGGCCGTCGGGTCCGGCACCGGCACCGCGGAGAGCAGCGCCTGGGTGTACGGGTGGGTGGCGTTGTCGTAGATCTGCTCGTCGGTGCCGATCTCGACCATCTTGCCCAGGTACATCACGCCGACGCGGTCGGAGATGTGCCGGACGATGGAGAGGTCGTGCGCGATGAACATGTACGACAGGCCGAACTCGCCCTGCAGCTGCTCCAGCAGGTTGATCACCTGCGCCTGGACGGACACGTCCAGGGCGGAGACCGGCTCGTCGCAGATGATGATCTCGGGCTTCAGCGCGAGACCGCGGGCGATGCCGATGCGCTGGCGCTGGCCGCCGGAGAACTGGTGCGGGTACCGGTTGATGTACTCCGGGTTCAGACCCACGACGTCCAGCAGATCCTGGACGGCCTTGCGGCGGTCGCCCTTGGGCGCCACCTCGGGGTGGATCTCGAACGGCTCACCGATGATGTCGCCGACCGTCATGCGCGGGTTCAGCGAGGTGTACGGGTCCTGGAACACCATCTGGATGTTCCGGCGGACGGCCTTCAGCGCCGCACCGGACAGCTGGGAGATGTCCTCACCCTTGAACAGCACCTGGCCGGAGGTGGCCCGCTCCAGGTTCATCAGCACCTTGGCCAGCGTGGACTTGCCACAGCCGGACTCGCCGACGATGCCGAGCGTCTCACCCTTCTTGAGCTCGAAGGAGATGCCGTCGACCGCCTTGACGGCGCCGACCTGCTTCTTGAACAGGACGCCCTGGGTCAGCGGGTAGTGCTTGACCAGGTCCTTGACCTCCAGGATGTTCTCAGCCATGGAGGGTCTCCTTCCAAAGGTGGCACGCGCTGCGGCGGCCGGTGAGCTCCTTGCCGTCCTTGTCGGTCACGTGGTGCAGCGCCGGGATCTCGGTGCGGCACAGGTCGGTGGCGACGTCGCAGCGGGGGTTGAACGCGCAGCCGGCCGGGACCTTCAGCAGGTTCGGGGGGAGGCCCTTGATCGCGTACAGCTCCTGGCCCTTCTGGTCCAGGCGCGGGATGGAGCGGAGCAGGCCCTTGGTGTACGGGTGCGCGGGGTTCGCGTACAGCTCGTGCACCGGGGCGGTCTCCACGATCCGGCCCGCGTACATCACGGCGATCTTGTCCGCGACGTCGGCGACCACGCCGAGGTCGTGGGTGATCAGGATCAGACCCATGTTGTACTCGGCCTGGAGCTCGGCCAGCAGGTCCATCACCTGGGCCTGGACGGTGACGTCCAGGGCGGTGGTGGGCTCGTCCGCGATGATCAGGTCGGGCTGCAGGGAGAGCGCCATGGCGATCATGATGCGCTGGCGCATGCCGCCGGAGAACTGGTGCGGGTAGTCGTTCACCCGCTGCCGGGCGGCGGGGATGCGCACCCGGTCCATCAGCTCGATGGCCTTCTCCTTCGCCTCCTTCTTGGAGGCGCCCTGGTGCACCCGGAACATCTCGCCGAGCTGGTAGCCGACGCTGAGCACGGGGTTGAGGGCGGAGAGCGCGTCCTGGAAGATCATCGCGATCTTCTGGCCGCGGATCTTCCGGCGGTCCTCGTTGCTCATCGTGAGCATGTCCTGGCCGCGGAACAGGATCTGGCCCTGGGTCACCTTGCCCGGGGGCATGTCCAGGATGCCCATGATGGTCTGCGCCGTCACGGACTTGCCGGAGCCGGACTCACCGAGCACGGCGAGCGTCTCGCCCGCCGCGACGGAGTAGTTGACGCCGTTCACGGCCTTGGCGATGCCATCCCGGGTGTGGAACTCCACGTGGAGGTCCTTGACCTCCAGAAGCGGGGTTCCGACTTCGAGACGATCGTTCTTCTGGTTGTTCTCGATCACGGTGGTCATCGGGTCGTCACCTCTTCTCTCAGCGGAGCTTCGGGTCGAGGGCGTCGCGCACCGCGTCGCCGAGCATGATGAACGCCAGCACGGTAAGGCTCAGCATTCCGGCGGGGAAGAACAGGGCGAACGGGGCCGTACGGATCACCTTCTGGGCCGAGTTGATGTCGATGCCCCAGGAGATGGTCGGGTCCTGCAGACCGATGCCAAGGAAGCTCAGCGTCGCCTCGGTGGCGATGTAGCCGCCGAGCGCGATGGTGGCGACGACGATCACCGGGGCGATCGCGTTCGGCAGGATGTGCTTGAGCAGGATCCGGCTGGTGCCGGCGCCGAGCGCCTTGGCCGCGGTCACGAAGTCGGCCTGCTTGACCGTGATGACCGAGCCGCGCATGACACGGGTCATCTGGGTCCAGCCCAGGGCGACCAGCGCGAAGACCACGCTCCAGATCGTGCGCGAGGTGAAGGCGTTGAGGATCACCAGCGAGCCGAGCAGCAGCGGGATGCCGAAGAAGATGTCGGTGATCCGCGAGATGATCGTGTCGGTCCAGCCGCCGAAGTAGCCGGCGAGCATACCGGTGATGCCACCGAGGATGGTCACACCGAAGGTGACGCAGATGCCGACCACGACCGAGGCGCGGGCGCCGTAGATGACGCGGGCGTAGATGCTGCGGCCCTGGAGGTCGTAGCCGAACCAGTCAGCCTGGAAGAAGTGGCTGTAGTTCGGCTTCGTCAGGTAGTGGTTGCGCAGGTCGCCGGCGCGCGGGTCCACCGAGGTGAACAGGCCCGGGGCGATCGCGATGACGATCAGCAGCAGGATCAGCAGCGCGGAGATCACGAAGATCGGCTTGCGGCGCAGGTCGTGCCAGGCGTCGGAGCCGAGGCTGCGGGCCTTCTCCTGCTTGGGCGCCGGGACGTCCGCGGTGCGCTGGGCCGGGATGTCCCCGGAGGTCTTCTTCTCGGTCAGGTCAGGCATACCGGATCCTCGGGTCCAGGACCGCGTAAAGCAGGTCGACGATCAGGCCGGCGGCCAGGTAAACGAGCACCAGGAAGGCGACGAAGCCGGAGACGGTCGCGCCCTCCTTCATGTTGATCGCCTGGTAGAGCGCGTGGCCGACACCCTTGACGTTGAAGATGCCTTCGGTGACGATCGCACCGCCCATCAGGGCACCCAGGTCGGTACCGAGGAAGGTGACCACCGGGATCATCGAGTTGCGCAGCAGGTGGGTGCCGATGACCTTCCGGCGCGGCAGGCCCTTGGCCACCGCGGTCCGGACGTAGTCGGCCTTGATGTTCTCGGCTATGGAGGTACGGGTGAGACGCGCGACGTAGGCCAGCGAGAGCGAGCCGAGCACGATGGCCGGCAGCACCAGCTGGGTGATGTCGTTGCTGTCCTGCACGGTCGGGGTGACCCACTTGAGGTTCTGCCCGAAGACCGTCTGGAAGACGAAGCCCAGCACCGGGACCGGGATCGAGATCAGCAGCAGGGTGAGGACCAGCGCGCCCTTGTCGAACGCCTTGCCGCGGCGCAGACCGGCGAACAGGCCGATGCCGATGCCCAGCACGATCTCGATGGCGAACGCGAACAGCGCCAGCCGGACCGTGACCGGCAGTGCCTCGGTGATCTTGTCGAGGACCGGTCGGCCGTCAAGTGCGGTACCGAAGTCGCCGGTGAACAGCTTCCCCATGTAGGAGAAGTACTGCTGCAGCAGCGGCTTGTCGAGTCCCTGCTGGTGCTTCAGGGCGGCGAGCTGCACCGGGTCCGGCGCCTTGTCGCCCCACAACGCTGCCAGCGGGTCACCGGGCAGCAAGTGCACCATGAAAAAGATGAGTGCGGTCGTTCCGAGGAACACCGGAATCATCTGGAGCAGTCGCCTCGCGACAAAGCGCCCCATCGTGCCTCCATGTATGACTCTGCCGGGCCCGTCAACCCGGCCAGAGATAAGTCGGCGTGCCAACGGCCGGTGCCAGTCCTCGCCCTTGTGGGGATGGGACGGGCACCGGCCGTTGTCACCGGGTCAGGCGGTGCCGACCGATTACTACTTCTTGACCTCGACGTCGGTGTAGACCGGGTCGCCGAAGGAGTTGAACTTGACGTTCTGGACCTTGTTCGAGAAGCCCGAGTTGGTCTTGTAGTACCAGAGCGGGATGGCCGGCATGTCCTTGGCCAGCTGCTCCTCGGCCTTCTCGTACAGCTCCGCCGTCTTCTCGACCGAGGTGGCCGCGTCGGCGTCGTGGGCCAGCTTGTCGAAATCGGGGCTCGAGTAGCCGGCGTCGTTGGCGGCGGCACCGGTGCCGTAGACGTCGCGCAGGAAGTTGGCGTTCAGCGGGTAGTCCTGCACCCAGCCGGTACGCATCATGCTCGGAACGGTCTTCTTGGTGACGATGTCACGGGCCGTCTTGAAGTCCGGCTTCGGGTCACCGAGGCACTCGACGCCGGTCGCCTGGCGGATCGAGTTGCAGACCGCGTCCACCCACTCCTTGTGGCCACCGTCGGAGTTGTACAGGATGGTGATCTTGCCGCCGGGGACGCCGCCACCCTCCTGGATCAGCTGCTTGGCCTTCTCCGGGTTGTACTTGCAGGCGTCGCCGCAGGTGCCGGCCTTGTAGCCCATGACGCCGGGCGCCACGAACGAGTCGGCGGGCTGACGGCTGTTGTTCAGCACGGTCTTGGTGATGGTGTCGCGGTCGATCGCCATCGAGAGACCCTGGCGGACCTTGGCCTTGTCCTGGCCGCTCCACTCCGCGTTGTACAGCGCGAAGGAGATGTTCTGGATGGCACCCTGCGCCTGGTCGACGGCGCGCTTGCCCAGGTCGTCCTTGTACTTCGGCAGGTCGGTCGAGTCGACCTGGTCCAGCACGTCCAGCGTGTCGGACATCAGGTCCTTGTACGCGGCCTCGGGCGAGGTGTAGTTGCGGAAGACGATTCCGCCGTTCTTCGCCTTGTTGGTGCCCGAGTACTTGTCGTACGCGGCCAGCGTGACGGCCTTGTTGTGCTCCCACGAGACGAACTTGTAGGGGCCGTTGCCGATCGGCTTCTGGCCGTAGCCGTCCGGGTCCGCGAAGAAGCCCTCGGGCAGCGGGAAGAAGGCCGAGTAGCCGAGCTTGTACGTGAAGTACGAGACGGGGCTGGTCAGTTCGATGGTGAAGTGCGTGTCATCGATGACCTTGAGGCCGGACATCTCCTTGGCCGTCGGGGCGCCCTTGTCCTTGTCCGGGTGCACCGCGTCGTAGCCGACGATGTCCGAGAACCAGTCCGAGTTGATCTGGTTGTTGGCCGGGTTGGCCGACCAGTTCCAGGACTTGACGAACGAGTTGGCCGTGACCGGGGTACCGTCGTGGAAGGTCCAGCCGGACTTCAGGGTGACGGTGTAGGTCTTGGCGTCGGTGGTCTCGATCTTGTCGGCCACCTGGTTACGCAGGGCACCGGTCGCGGGGTCGTAGTCGACAAGGCCCGTGAAGAGCTGCTTGACGATACGGCCGCCCTGGTTCTCCATGGCGTTCGCCGGCTGCAGCGGACGCTGCGGCTCGGCGCTCTGGTAGCTGAAGACGCCCTGGGCGTTGACCGCACCATCGGAGCTGCCCCCGCTGGAGGAGTCGCTGCTGCTGCTACAAGCAGTCGCGGCAAGGGCGACCGCAACAGCTGCGACAACCCACTTGGCCTGGCTCCCACCACGCATCGGTGTGCCTCCTGAATTCGACGTTGCAACGAGGAGAGCACCGCGGAACGGTTGTCACCGAAACCCGCTGTGCCGTCCGCGCTCGTGGTTTCGGCGCGCACCCCTGCGCGTTCACCCTTGACCCGAGCCTGACTGCACCCACTATCCGTCACGCACGGACACGAAAGTGACCAGTGACGATCTCAATTAGGTCACATGAACAGTCGGTAAGTTTCGAAAACCGGACATTTGAGACATAGCCAGACAGGTACCAAACGGACAGTCGTCATGCATGACGAACCGTGGTGTCCGCTCAGCGGACACCCGGGTGTGATGAGCGCTATTCCGTTAATAGCGGCCCCGACAACTTGGAGTAGTTGAAAAAGTTCGCCCCCCTCTCCAATGGAAAGGGGGGCGAATCATTCCGGCCAATGGCCGTTCAGTGCGTCCGGATCACGCCTTCTTGGCGCGCGAGGCAGTGCGTCCGCGGTCCTTCTGGTCCAGGACGACCTTACGGATGCGAACCGTCTCCGGGGTCACCTCGATGCACTCGTCCTCGCGGCAGAACTCCAGCGACTGCTCCAGGGAGAGCTTGCGCGGCGGGACGATCGACTCGGCCACGTCAGCGTTCGAGGAACGCATGTTGGTGAGCTTCTTCTCCTTGGTGATGTTCACGTCCATGTCGTCGGCGCGCGAGTTCTCGCCGACGATCATGCCCTCGTACACCTCGGTGCCCGGCTCGCAGAAGAGCACGCCGCGCTCCTGCAGGTTGGTCATCGCGAAGGCGGTCACCACACCGGCGCGGTCGGCGACCAGCGAGCCGTTGTTGCGGGTGGTCAGCTGGCCGAACCACGGCTCGTGGCCCTCGTGGATCGAGTGCGCGATCCCGGTGCCACGGGTGTTGGTCAGGAACTCGGTGCGGAAGCCGATCAGGCCGCGGGACGGCACGACGAACTCCATCCGGACCCAGCCCGAGCCGTGGTTGGACATGTTGTCCATCCGGCCCTTGCGGATGCCCATGAGCTGCGTCACGGCGCCCATGTGCTCCTCCGGCACGTCCACGGTCAGTCGCTCGACCGGCTCGTGGGTCTTGCCGTTGACCTCCTTGGTGACCACCTGCGGCTTGCCGACGGTCAGCTCGAAGCCCTCGCGGCGCATGGTCTCGATCAGGATGGCCAGCGCCAGCTCACCGCGGCCCTGCACCTCCCAGGCGTCCGGGCGCTCGGTGTCCAGGACGCGCAGCGAGACGTTACCGATCAGCTCGCGGTCCAGGCGGTCCTTCACCTGGCGGGCGGTGACCTTGCGGTCGACCTTGGCGCCGGACTTCGCGTCCGCGCCCTTGCCGCTGCCGCCACGGCCGACCAGCGGCGAGGTGTTGGTGCCGATGGTCATCGAGATGGCCGGCTCGTCCACCGTGATCAGCGGCAGCGCGATCGGGTTCTCCGGGTCGGCGAGGGTCTCGCCGATCATGATCTCGGAGATGCCGGCGACGGCGCAGATGTCACCCGGGCCCGCCACCTCGGCCGGCTTGCGGGTGAGCGCCTCGGTCATCAGCAGCTCGGAGATGCGGACGTTCGAGATGGAGCCGTCGCGCTTGATCCAGGCCACGGTCTGGCCCTTGCGCAGCTCGCCCTGCTCGACGCGCAGCAGCGCGATGCGGCCGAGGAAGTTGTCGGCGTCCAGGTTGGTGACGTGGGCCTGGAGCGGCGCGTCCGCGTCGTAGCTCGGGGCCGGGACGTGCTCCAGCAGGGTGGAGAAGAACGGCTCCAGGCTGGTGCTGTCGGCCGGGACGGTGCCGTTCTCCGGCTTGGTCAGCGAGGCGACGCCGTCACGGGCACAGGCGTAGACGATCGGGAACTCGATCTGGTCCTCGTCCGCGTCCAGGTCCAGGAACAGGTCGTAGGTCTCGTTGATGACCTCGTCGATCCGGGAGT
This sequence comes from Kitasatospora sp. NPDC048545, assembly GCF_040651155.1. Classification (NCBI taxonomy): domain Bacteria; kingdom Bacillati; phylum Actinomycetota; class Actinomycetes; order Kitasatosporales; family Streptomycetaceae; genus Kitasatospora; species Kitasatospora sp. NPDC048545. Next base: position 82,846 of record NZ_JBEZIQ010000030.1, on the reverse strand, counting down.
CCGGGCGGTCCGTCTTGTTGATGCAGAGGATAACGGGCAGCCGCGCGGTGAGCGCCTTGCGCAGCACGAAGCGGGTCTGCGGCAGCGGGCCCTCGGAGGCGTCGACCAGCAGGACGACCGCGTCGACCATCGACAGACCGCGCTCGACCTCGCCACCGAAGTCGGCGTGGCCCGGGGTGTCGATGATGTTGATGGTGATCGGCGCGCCACCATCCTTCGGGTGGTACTTGACCGCCGTGTTCTTCGCGAGAATGGTGATGCCCTTCTCGCGCTCCAGGTCGTTCGAGTCCATCATGCGGTCGTCGAGCTGCTGGTGGGCGGCGAAGGCGCCGGCCTGCTTCAGCATGGCGTCGACCAGCGTGGTCTTGCCGTGGTCGACGTGGGCGACGATGGCGACGTTACGGATGTCGTTGCGCGTGGGCATGCCTTGCTGATTCTCCCGGAATCGTGGGTTGCGGCGCCCGGCTGCGTGACGCGCACTTGCGATCCCTGTCGATCGCCGCCGCCCGTTCCGCCTGCTACTACCGGTCCACCCGCCGGGCAATGGACATGCCTCGGCTTCCTCCTATCGTACGGGGAAGGGCCCAGGTGGGCGGAAACGAGCAGGTCGGGCGGGATCAAGATCACAGGTGGGTCACACGCTCTTCACCCGAAGTTCCGGCTCCGTCAGGCTTCGCCCCGTGATCGAAAGGCTCCAGGCCCGGCTGAGCCGGCCCCTCCACGTCGCCGGCGCCCTCGCCCTGCTCTGGGCGCTCCTGCACGGGCTCCCGGTACCGACCGCCGTCGGCTGCGTGCTCGGCTTCCTGATCGGCCGGGACCCGCTGACCGACCTCTGGTTCCTGCTGACCCACCGGCTCACCGGGGTCCGGCTGCTCGGTGTCACGTACGGCCGGGGGCGCGGGCTGTGGTGCGGCACGGTCTCCGGGGTGCCGGTCGACGTACGGCTGTGGCCGACGAGCAGTGTGACCCTCCCGTGGGCGCTGCTACCCTCCCGCGCGCCACGCCTGCGCCTGTGGCTCGGTTCGACCGGAATGGTCCTCCTCCACGCCGGTTCGGGGTTCTGGCTGACGACGTCCGCCACCGCCCTCGCCCGGGGCACCGGGTTCGGCCTGCTGTTCTCCTTCGCGCTCTTCGCGCTGACCAGGGGAAGGTCACTGATCTGGTCCCTCTGGCCCGTCTTCGTCCTGCCCTTCGTCGGTTCCGAAGCCCTGGTTCACGAGCTCTGGACGCCGCACGGCTTCGAAGCCGAACGACTCCTGCTCCAGGGCCGGATCCCTGAGGCGCGCACCAAGCTGGAAGAGGCCCCCCTCGCCCCGCGCGAAGCGGTCACCGCTGCCGCGACGGCCCTGGCCCAGGGCCGCTACCGGGCCGCCGAGGAACTCGCCCGGGCGGCGGTGGACCACGACTGGGACAACGGCACGGCGCACAGCCTGCTCGGGCTGGCCGTCGTCGGCCTCGTCGACCGCGGGGAGCTCTCCCCCGAACGGGGAGCGGCACGGCTTGCCCCGGCCCTCGCCGCGTTCGGCCAGGACGACCGCGCCGTTCTGCGGGGCGTCCTCCCGGCGGCCGACCTCGCCCGTCTGACGAACGACCCCGAAGCCGCCGTGCGCGCCGCCCGCCGCCTGCGCTCCGGCTTCCGCTTCAGCCTCTGGCCGGCCCTGGCCGGCTGCTCCCTCGCCGCCGCCCTCATCGCGGCCGGCCGCCCCGAGGAAGCCCGGAAGGCACTCGCCCGGGCCCGGCGGGATTGCCCCGAGCTGGCCCGGATCGCCGACGTGGAACGCTTGCTGCAGCCCGAGCCGAAGCCCGTGCCCGAGGAGGCCGCCCGATGAGTGTCCCGATCGTCCTGGTGCACGGCACCCGGCTGAGCGCCGCGCAGTGGAGCCCGCAACTGCCCGGCCTGCGCGGGGAGTTCCCGGTCGTGGCCGTCGACCTGCCCGGCCACGGTGCCCGGCGCGGTGAGCCGTGGAGCCTGACCGCCGCCTGCGCGGCCGTGGCGGACGGGGTGGACGGGCTGGGCGGCGGCCCCGCCCTGGTCGTCGGGCACTCGCTGGGCGGGTACGTCGCGCTGGAGTTCGCCCTGCGCGCGCCCGAGCGCCTGCGCGGGCTGGTCCTGGCGGGCGCGAGCGCCGACACCCGGGGGCCCTGGGCGCTCCCCTACCGGGCGGTCGGTGCGCTGGTGCCGCGGCTCCCGGCGCACCGGCTGGCCCGCTGGAACGACCGGCTGCTGCGTCGGCTGTACCCGCCGGCGGTGGTGGCGGAGACGATCCGCGCCGGGTACGGCTTCGAGACCCTGCCGGCCGCCTGGGCCTCGGTGCTGGGCCGCTTCGAGCCGGGTGCGCTGCGCCGGGTCGAGGCCCCGGTGCTGATCCTGAACGGGGAGAAGGACCCGGCGTTCCGCTCCGGCGAGCGTGCCTTCGCGGCCGCCCACCCGCACGGCCGGGCCCGGATCGAGCTGATCCCCCGGGCCCGGCACCTGGCGAACTTCGACGACCCCGCGGCCTTCACGGACGCCCTGCGCCGCTTCGCCCGGGAGCTGTAGGCGCCGGCCGCCGGCGGAAGGCCCGGACTCAGGACGCCCCGACCCACCCCAGGTCCTGGAAGCGCGGCCAGCCGAAGCCGAACGCTCCCGCGCCCGCGACGTCCGTCCGGACGCCGACCAGCTCGGGGCGCTGGTAGAGCGGCACCGAGTGCCCGAGCTGCCAGATCCGGGCGTCGGCCTCCTGGAGCAGGTCCAGCCGGGCCGCGGGGTCCGGTTCGGCGCAGGCCCGGTCGAACAGCCGGTCGATCTCCTCGGTGCCGCTGCGGCCGTAGTTGGTACCGGCGACGAGCGCGCCGTCGGCGTCGGGCCGGGGCTTGGCGTATGCGGGGCGCTGTTCGCTCGCCGGGCTGGGGCCGGCCGGCCAGGAGAAGAGCGCGAGGTCGTAGTCCCCGGTGGCCAGGTGGTCCCGGACGAAGGTCTCGGCGGGCGCGGTCACCGGCTTCAGCGCGATCCCGTTCTCCGCAAGGTCGGCGGTGAGCGCGTCGGCGGTGCGCTTGGCGGTCGCCGACCCGGCCGGGACGAGCAGGGTGAGGGCGAGCTCCTTCCCGCCCTTGGTCCGGGTGCCCCGGCCGCCGGGTCGTTTCCAGCCCGCCCCGTCCAGCAGCCGGACCGCGTCCGCCGGGCCGGCCGCCGCGCTGTTGTCCCGGTAGCCCTCCTGATCCCCGGCGAGGAGGTGGTTGCCGAGCGGCGCGCCGGGCAGGCCGAGCGGGGCGAGCGCGGCCTCGGCGATCCTGCGTCGGTCGACGGCCCGGCCGAGGGCGCGCCGTACGGCCGGGTCGGTGAGCGGGCCTCGGGCTGCGTTGACGGTGAGCTGGGTGAGCGAGGCGGCGGCCGCCCGGTGCACGGTGACGCCGGGCAGCGACTCGGCCCGACGCAGCGCCAGAGCCGACGCCTCGGGCGCGGCCGCGGGCGGCGCGGCGGGCGGCGGCGCGCCCGGGGTGGCCGCCGTGGGCGCCGGTGCCGCCCGGTCCACCGCCGCGGTGATCGGGGCGATGTCCAGCCGGTCCTGGTCGAGCGCGTCCAGTCGCTGCTCGGGCGGCACGGCGATGAAGTCGATCCGGTCGGCCTTCGGCACGTCGCCCCACCAGAGCGGGTTGCGCGTCAGGGTGACCCGTCCGCCCTCGGCGTCGTAGCGGGCGAGGGTGTACGGCCCGGCGCTCGGGCGGCCGCCGGTCAGCGCCCGGTCGAAGGTGGTCGGCGTGCCCGTCTCGGCCGCCGGGTAGAGCGGCCCGAACAGCGAGCGCCACTCGGCGTACGGCCGTCGGAAGGTGACCCGCACCTCGTGCGGGTCGGCACCCTGGGCGACCGAGTCGACGGCGTCGTACCCGGCCGGGTGCCCGCCCCGGTAGGCCGGGTCCAGCCCGGAGAGGGCGGCCCGCTGGGCGGCGAGGTCCGCGGCCGACAGCGGGGTGCCGTCGGTCCAGACGGCGTGCGGGTTGAGCCGGTAGGTGACCACCTGCGGCTGCTCGCCGGGCGGGGTGGACTCGGCGCCTGCCAGGTAGTCGGGGTCGGGCACGAGCCGGCCGTGGTCGTCGGGCCGGAACAGTGAGGGGTACAGCGCGTGGGCGAGCAGCGCCGAGTCGGCGGTCGCCGCGCCCTGGTAGACGTTCAGCGTGGCCGGGACGCCGTCCACCGCCCAGCGCAGTGTGCCGCCGTCCCGGACGGCGGTGCGGTCGGCGGGCCGGACGTCCCCGGTGGCCGTGGTGGGCTCGGCCGAGACGGGTACGGGGGCCGGGGTGTGGGCGGGGGCGGGATCGTCGGAACAGCCACCGAGGCCGGCGGCGAGCAGCAGCGCGGCGGCTGCGGCGGTGAGCTGGCGGACGCGCATGGCGGCCATCGAACGCCGACCGCGCGGCCCGGCCCGCGTCGACACGGCAGGCCGGGGGCGACTGCACCCGTACGGAGCAAGCTGTACGGCCCGCGCCGTGCGGGCCGACCCGCAGGCCGGGCCGCCGGGCGCCCGGGCGGCTACAGCGCCAGCTCGAACCAGACGATCTTGCCCTTCGGCGTGCGCCGGCTGCCCCAGCGCTCCGCCAGCAGGCTGACCAGCTGCAGGCCGCGCCCGCCCTCGTCGGTCTCCTGGGCGCGCCGCTGGCGGGGCTGGGCGTAGCCGTCGTCCCAGACCTCGCAGACCAGGCCGCGTTCGCGCAGCAGCCGCAGCCGGATCTCGCCGCGCCCGTGCTTGAGCGCGTTGGTGACCAGCTCGCTGACCAGCAGCTCGGTGGTGTCGACCAGCTCGTCGAGTCCCCGCGCCAGCAGCCAGCTGCAGGCCAGCTCACGGGCCTTGGAGACGGAGGTGGGCTCGGGCGGCAGGAACCAGTTCCCGACGGCGTCCTCGGGGAAGGCGTGCACCTTCGCCATCAGCAGCGCGATGTCGTCCTCGCCGTGGTGCGGGTTGAGCTCGCCGAGCACGTGGTCGCAGAGGTCCTCCAGGGCCTTGCCCTCGACGGAGAGCGCCGCGCGGAAGGCCCGCAGGCCCTCGTCCAGCTGGTGCTTGCGGCTCTCCACCAGTCCGTCGGTGTAGAGGCCGAGCACGGCGCCGTCCGGGAGGTCGAACTCGACCTCCTCGAAGGGCTCGCCGCCGACGCCGAGCGGCAGGCCGGGCGGCACGTCCAGCATCCGGGCGCCCTCGCCGGGGCTGAGCAGCACGGGCGGCAGGTGGCCGGCGTTGGCGATGATGCAGCGGCGGGTGACGGCGTCGTAGACCGCGTAGACGCAGGTGGCGAGGTAGACCTCGCGGGCCTCCTCGTCGGCCGACGAGGTGAGGCGCCCGTACGGGGTGGGCGGGCCGGCCGGCACGGAGTCGTCGCCGAGGCCGCGGGCGATCTCGTCGAGGGCGGTGAGCACCTCGGCGGGGTCGAGGTCGAGCATGGCCAGGGTGCGGACGGCGGTACGCAGCTGGCCCATGGCGACGGCGGCGCGCAGGCCGCGGCCCATCACGTCGCCGATGACCAGCGCGGTGCGGTTGCCGGGCAGCGGGATGACGTCGAACCAGTCGCCGCCGACCTCGGTGTTGTTGTTGCTGGGCAGGTAGCGGCAGGCGATCTCCAGGCCGCTGGCGGCCGGGTTGCCCGGGGGCAGCAGGCTGCGCTGGAGGATCAGCGCGCGTTCGTGCTCGCGGCGGTAGAGCCGGGCGTTGTCGATACAGACGGCGGCGCGGGCGACGAGTTCCTCGGCGATCGCGACGTCGCGGGCGTCGAACGGCTCGCTGCCGATGGCGCGGGAGAGCTGCACGAGGCCGAGCACCTGGTCGCGGGCGACCAGCGGGACGATCAGGGTGGAGCGAAGCAACGGGTCGCGGCCCGGCTCGGGGACGACGCTGCGGCCGGTGCGCAGTGCCCGGGCGTGCGGGGAGCGGCGCGGGTAACAGAGGGTGCCGCCGGCCTCGGCGATGGGCAGGCCGGTGACCGAGCCGAGCACCGAGGAGGCGCCGCCGATCACGCTGGAGACGGCGACCCTGCGCAGTTCGCCGCTTCCGTCGGTGAGCACGCTGTCGCCGAGCCGGCCGGCGCTGGGGACGGTCTCGCCGGAGAGCAGCGCGGTGTACAGGTCGACGGTGGCGAGGTCGCAGAACGGCGGGACGACGACGTCCAGCAGTTCCTTGGCGGTGGTCTCCAGGTCGAGCGTGGAGCCGATGTGCGCGCTGGCCTCGTTGAGCAGGGCGAGGTTGCGGCGCACGCCGTCGGCCTCGCGCTCGGCGACGTGCCGGCTGGTGACGTCGGAGACCTGCCCGGCGACGCCCGTCGGCTGCCCGGCGGCGCCGTTGAGGCGGTACAGCGAGACGGCCCAGAGCCGGTTGCCCTCGCGGGTGGGGACGGCGCCGTGGAAGCGCAGGTCGAAGACGGGCTCGCCGGTGGCGAGGACCTTGCGCAGGGCCGCGGCGAGCCGGTCGGCCTCGGACGGCGGGAAGATGTCGTGCGGGGTGAGGCCCTCCAGGTCGGTGGGGACCAGGCCCATGCCGGAGGCGAAGGCGTCGTTGACCCGCTGCAGGCGCAGCCGGTCGTCGAACAGCACGAAGCCGGTGGGGGTCTGCCCGAAGACGGCCTCGGAGGCGGCCAGGTCGGTCTCGATCCGGCGCAGCCGCCCGAGGTCGACGGCCAGGCAGGTGGCACCCGCGGTGGGCAGGGCGCTGTCGGGCATCAGGTAGAGCTCGGCGAGGCCCTCGCCGCCGTCGGCGTCCCGGTAGGGGGTGGTGCCGACCCACTCCTCGCCGGCCAGCGTGCGCTCCAGCCGGGCGCGGCCGCGCTGCCAGAGCTCGCGGGGGACGAAGGTGCTGATCGGGTCGGCGCCGACGGCCTCGGCGGCCGGGACGCCGAAGAACTCGGCGGCGCGTTCGCTCCACTGGCTGATCCGCCCGTCCGGGCCGATCGCGAAGGTCGCGACCCGGATGTAGTCGTAGATCGAGCCAGGGTCGCCGACGCCCCACGGTTGGGCCTCGGCGACGGGGTGGGCGCCGCGGCTCGCGGTGTCGCCGCCCGGCGGGGACGCCGGTACTGGCAGGTGCAGCGAGCCGGCCTGCCCGGGCACAGCGGCATGACCGCTGCTGCTCGGCGCGTTCCGCGCCGGTGTGCTGTTCAACGGACCGACCCCTCCAACCCGCGACCGTCCGGATGTCGAGAAGACCGAGTATTCATCATCGAGGGGTACGTTCACACGCCCTCAACATCACAACATCAGATCGGGCGAAGGTTTTTGTCCTACCGCCCGCGCAACCACAATGCCACGCTCGCGCCCCCTTCCGGGGCGCGCGCTCCCCCCGGGCTCCCGATGGCATATGCGGCACGGCTCTCCTGGCGTTCATTCCGGTGTTCGATCGAGTCACGACTCGTCGGGCTCATTACCCGACAGCGCCTGCTCGAACCAGACCACCTTGCCGATCCCCTCCGCCCTGGCGCCCCAGCGCAGCGCCAGCCGGCGGACCAGCTCCAGGCCCCGGCCGCCCTCGTCGGCCTCGGCCGCGTGCCGCTCCCGGGGCGGGTCGGGCAGCGGGTCGGAGATCTCGACCAGCAGCGTCTCGCCGAGCGTCAGCCGTACCCCGATGGGGGCGCTGGCATACCGGACGGCGTTCGTGACCAGCTCGCTCACCAGCAGCTCCGCGGTGTCGGTGAGTGCCTCCACGCCCCATTCGGCGAGCGTGGAGCGGACCAGCCGGCGGGCCCGGGAGACGGCGGTCGGCTCGGCCGGCAGGGTCCAGCCCGCCGTCGGGGTGCCCGCCTGGCCGTGCCCCAGCCGGGCCAGCAGCAGCGCGACGTCGTCCGGCTCGCGGCCCTGCTCCATGGTGTCGAGCACCGCCTCGCAGGCGGCCTGGATGGAGGCGTACGGCTCCTGGAGCACGGTGAGCAGCCGGCCGAGGCCGACGTCCAGGTCCTTGTCCCGGGACTCCACCAGGCCGTCGGTGCAGAGCGCGAGCAGACTGCCCTCGGGGATCTTCAGTTCGACCGATTCGAACGGGACCCCGCCCACGCCCAGCGGCGCCCCGGAGGGCAGGTCGAGGATCCGGCCGGCGCCGCCGGGCAGCGGGCCGCCGGTGCGGGTCGGTTCCCCGGCGTCCTGGCCCGGCACCACCAGCACGGGCGGGATGTGCCCGGCCTTGGCGACGGTCAGCCGGGCCGTCGCCGGGTCGAAGACCGCGTAGATGCAGGTGGCGAGCAGGGCCTCGTCCGGGCCTTGGGCGAGGTCGTCGGCCAGTTCGTGGACGTGCCGCAGCAGGACGTCCGGCGGCAGGTCGAGGGCGGCCAGCACCCGGACGGCGGTGCGCAGCCGGCCCATCGTGGCGGCGGCCCGCAGGCCGTGGCCCATCACGTCGCCGACCACCAGCGCGGTGCGGTCGCCGGGCAGCGGGATGACGTCGAACCAGTCGCCGCCGACCTCGGTGCCGCTGCTTCCGGGCACGTACCGGTAGGCGACCTCGACGCCGGTGGGCTGCGGTACCTGCTGCGGGAGCAGGGTGCGCTGGAGGGTGAGCGCGGCGGTGCGTTCGCGGGCGTAGAGGCGGGCGTTGTCCAGCGAGCTGCCGGCCCGGTCGGCGAGTTCGACGGTGAAGGCCAGGTCGTCCCGGTCGAAGCCCTCGCGGTAGCCGGCCCGGCTGACCAGCAGCAGGCCGATCACGATGCCGCGGGCGCGCAGCGGGACGACCAGCATCGAGTGCACGCCGAGGTCTCGGCCGGCCTGCATCTTCGGGTCGCCGGGGTAGGTGACGTCGTCCAGCTGGTCGGCGCCGGAGAGCAGTTCGGGCACGCCGGTGCGCAGCACCCGGCCGCAGGCGGAGTCCTCGGCGAAGGTGATCCGGGCACCGCGGCGCAGCATCACGTCGACCTCGGGGCCGTCCTGGACGGACGCGGTGCCGAGCTGGAGCAGCGAGGTGCGCCGGTCGTGCCCGTGCCGGGGCAGGTCGTCACCGTGCGCGACGGCCTGGAGCAGGATCACCGCCGAGTGGTCAGTGAGCCGGGGGACCACCGAGCTGGCCAGCTCCTGGGCGATCCGGGAGGCATCCAGCAGGTCACCGACCCGGGAGCCGAACTCGTTGAGCAGTGAGAGCCGGCGCCGGGCGTGCTCGACCTTGGCGACCGCCCGGTAACGCTCGGTCACGTCCATCACGGTGCCGGAGATGCCGAGCACCCGGCCGGAGCGGTCGGTCATCCGGCTGTAGGAGATCGAGCGGTAGCCGGCCCGGGTGGTGACCGGGGAGGCCAGGGTCACGTCGATGACCGGATCGCCGGTGGCCAGCACCTGGCGCTGGATGGCGGTGATCTCGTCGGCGGCCCGCTCGGGCAGGGTCTCGCCGGTGGTGCGGCCGACGTGGTCCTCCAGGACGACGCCGTTCATCTCGGCGAGGGTCTGGTTGACGGCGGTGTAGCGCAGGTCGGTATCCAGGATGGCGATGCCCAGCGGGGACTGCTCGAACAGCGCGTCACGCACCGCGAGATCGCGCTCGACGGCCCGGACGGCGGCCGACTCCGCCATGCTGACTTGCAGGAACGGGGTGCCGTCGCCGTCCACCAGCAGGGAGATCCGGACCTCCACGGCGACCGGCGCGCCCGCGCGGTCGCGTAGCTCCGCGTAGCCGGCCCAGCGGCCCTGGCGCAGGGTGTCCTGGATCGCGGTCCGGATCCGGACGACCTGCTCCTGGTCAGGGATCAGCTCGTCGATCCGGCGGCCGACCAGCAACTCGTTCGGCCAGCCGAGCAGTTCCTCGGCTGCGGGGCTCCAGAGCACCACCCGGCCCGCGGTGTCGAGGATCGCGATGGCGACCTTGAGCATGTCGAGCAGGCCGCCCTCGGACGGAGCGCCGGGGCCCCTCGGGGGTTCGCCGGGACCGCCGGGGAACGGCCGGCCGGGGCGGCTGCGCAGCCCGGATCGGTCACCGGGTTCGGGGAGGGCCAGGGTCGGCGCCGGCCGGGCGGGCCGCTCGACGTCGGGGGCGGCGACGGCGCCGCGACGGCGGCCGGCCGACGGCGGGGGCACGGCCGGGCGGGCGGCGCGACGCAGTCGGGCGCGGGCGGCGGCGCTGCCTGCGGTTCCTGCCCGCCGCTCTCCCCCGCCGTTCCCGGTACTCGACACCGACGGGGCCTCCGGCTCTGGTCGGGATCGGCGTCGCCGACTGGGAGCGGCTCACCGATGGTGACGAATACTACCGAAAAGTGACATACCCCAGCAGAACCCAGGCTATCCCGGCCGCTGGTTCGTCTTGTCCGATTGACCTACCCGGCGGACTGCGCGTCGCCCGCCGCTCCCGGCCCGGTGAGCAGCCGGGCGACGTGCGGCAGCACGTCCCGGTCGTGGTCGATCCAGTCGACCGCGTCCAGCTCGGCCGGACCCAGCCAGCGCAGCGCGTCGTGGTCCTGCAGCGCGCGCGGCTCGCCGGACACCAACTCGGCGGCCCAGAACCGCAGCTCCAGGCCGGGGCGCACGGCCCACGCGCCGGGCAGCCGGGCGAGCGCCCGCGCCCGCACGCCCAGCTCCTCAAGGAGTTCGCGCTCCAGCGCCTGCGCCTCGGTCTCCCCCGGCTCGGCCTTGCCGCCGGGGAACTCCCACCGCCCGGCCACCGCCTCGGGCGCGCTGCGCCGGGCCGCCAGCACCCGGCCGTCGTGGACCAGCGCGCCGCCGACCACGATCCGGGGCTCGGCGGGGCCGTCGGCGGCCCGGTCCGTGGGGTGTGCGGCGTGCGTGGCGTCCATGGCCCCGACCCTACGGCCTCAGGCGTTCCGGATCGCGCCGTTCCCGGTCCGGTCCGCGTCCGCGGCACCGGGGGCACTGGGGGCACCGGGGATACCGGGGATACCGGGGGCTTCCACCTCTTCGACCCAGTACAGCTGCTTGTGGCCGCGGGCCTCCAGCTCGGCGGCCAGCCGCTGCGCCCCGGCGCCGTCCAGGTCCTTGGCGACCAGGAAGCGGTTGCCGTTGTCGTCCTGTCGTATCACCCGATAGGTGCCCATGGCGGGAGGGTATCCAGCGCCCGCCGGGCAGCGCGCCCCCTGGCGCCCGGCGCGGGTCCGCACCGTACGGGCGGGGAGTGCCGGACATCGTCGTGCCCCCGGCTCGCGTGGGGGTCGGGCCGGGGACACACCCGCGACGCTACGCGTCGATCGCTACCGGCAGGTACAGGCGTTGTTAACGCCTGGTAACCGCGTGCGCCCCGGCTCACACCCGCAGGTCGGGCGCCTGTTCACCGGTGGACAGGCCCAGCCCGCGCCGGATGTCCACGGTCATCGGCACCATCTTGGCCACCAGCGCCCTGGCCCGGCGGATGCCGCCCGCCGGGTCGTCGCCGGAGGCCGCGGCGTCCCAGGCGGCGGCCGCCTGGGACTGGGCCTCGACCAGCTTGGCGATCTTCGGCTGGACGTCGGCCGACCAGTTCGCCGCCGGCGCGCCCAGCACGGCGGCCTCGGTGCGGGAGGCGACGGCCATCCGGCGGGCCCAGCTCCGGTCGTCGGCCACCGCGTCGGAGTCACCCTTCTTCGGCGGGTCCAGGTAGACGTCGTTGTAGCTCCGGACCGCGTCCAGGTAGACCAGCTGAGGTGCGGTCAGGCTGCTCCGGTCGGTGCGGACCGTCCCCCGGTGCTGGTCGTCGCGATCCTCGAAGGCGCAGGTGACGTACCGTTCGCCGGCCGCCCAGTTGCTCACGGTCGGGTAGAGGTAGACGTCGTCCATGCCGTCCGGGACGGCCCACTGGTCGAGGGCGTAGTCGTCCAGCACCGTGCGGCACAGCCGGGCGGCCGACGCGCGGACCTCGCTCTCGCCCGGGTAGGGCCCGCTGCTCGCGGGGATCTTGGCAGTCCCGGCCACCTCGCCGTGATGGGCGTCGGCGCAGGCCACCCGGCGCACCCAGTACACCGTCTCGTCGCCGCCGCCGTCGGCCACCGATCCGCCTTCGGGGGAGCTGTAGCAGTCGCCCGCCTTGAGCGCCGACCAGTGGACGGAGCCCGCCGGCGCCTTCGGGGCCTGGGCGAACCGTCCGCCGCGCGGGCTGCTGAAGTCCCCCGCACCCAGCAGCAGCGAGAGCAGCAGCGTGCCGATCGTGCCGAGCACCACGCCGGCCACCGCCATGCCGAAGCCGCGCTCCCGGCGGCGGTTGATCTGGACCAGCGCCACGATGCCGAACACCAGGGCCAGCGGCGCCACCAGGACCAGGCCGGTCACCAGGGAGCCGACCGCGAAGCCGTTCGTGGGGGCCGGACCGACGGGCTGCGGGTACGGGTGGCCGGGCGGGAAGCCGGGCTGGAGCGCGGGGTGGGGTCCGGGCTGGAGACCGGGCTGGAGACCGGACTGGGCGGAGGGCGTGACGGAGGCCCAGCCGCCGGCGGGCAGCGGGTGCGGCGGCTGGGGCGGGGCGGCCGACGACACGGGGGCGGCCGGCGGGTGCGCGGCGGCGGGTGCGGCGGTCGGCGTCGCCATCGGCGCCGCGGAGAAGTCGGGCGCGGCCCACGGGTCGACGGGGGGCACCGGGGCGGGCGGCTGCGCGGCGGTCGCGGGCGGGGCGGTCGCCGGCGGCTGCGCGGCGATCGCGGGCCCGTCGGCCTCCTTGCGGAAGTCCACCCGGGGGTCCTGACCCGTCGCCGGAGCGGCCCCGGGCTCGCCGGTCTCCGGCCCCGCGTCCGCCTCTGCGTCCGCTCCCGCCCCCGTGCCCGTTCCGGTCCGCACGGGGGGTTCCGACCCCGGGGCGGGCAGCTCGGACTCAGGCTTGGACACGTGGACTCCCCCAACCCGCCCGGGCGGGCATCGACTCGGCGCTCGGCGCCATGGCTCGGACCCGAACGGGCCCGATGTGAACGGTCGCGCGACTTTACCCGATCTTTTCGAACGCTTGCCCGCCCCGGCCCGAGCCCCCGTCCGGCGGCTCAGCCGCGGGCCAGGACCTCGCCGTGCAGCATCGAGAACCAGCCGTCCCCGGCGGCGCTCCAGTCCCGCCATCCCGCCGCGATCCGCGCCGGCTCCTCCGGCTCCGCGTAGCCCCGGTCGACCACCGTCCGGCCCAGCGCGGTGCCGGTGACCCGGTCCGCCCACATGCCGCCCCACCAGGCGCGCTGCTCGGGCGTCGCGTACGTCCAGGTGGTGGCGCTCGCGGTGACCTCGGCGAAGCCGGCCGCGCGGGCCCAGGACAGCAGCCGTCGCCCGGCGTCCGGCTCGCCGCCGTTGGCACGGGCGGTCCGCCGGTACAGCTCCAGCCAGCGGTCCAGCTCCGGCACTTCGGGGAACCAGGTCATCGAGGCGTAGTCGACGTCCCGGGCCGCGACCACGCCGCCGGGGGCCGTCACCCGCCGCATCTCGCGCAGCGCGGCCACCGGGTCGGTCACGTGCTGCAGCACCTGGTGGGCGTGCACGACGTCGAACTCTCCGTCGCGGTAGGGCAGTCGGTGCACATCGGCGTGCTCGAAGACGACGTTCGACAGGCCGCGTCCGGCCACGTACCCGGCGGCCTGCTCCAGCACCTCGACGGAGGTGTCCACGGCCACCACCCGGCCGCTCGGGCCGACCAGCTCGGCCAGGTCCGCGGTGATCGTGCCGGGCCCGCAGCCGATGTCCAACAGGGCCTGCCCGGGCCGCAGTTCGGGCAGCAGGTAGGCGGCCGAATCGGCGGCGGTGCGGGAGCGGTGCGAGCGCAGCACGGCCTCCTGGTGGCCGTGGGTGTAGACGGCGGAGGGCTGCGGTCCGGACATGGGATCCCCCTGGGAGGTGGTCGGCTTTCCGTTCTCCTGGACTCCCGACGCTACGCGGCATCCCGCATGGCGAGAACATCCGTCTCACATTCCGAGCATCCGGCGCCCCGACCGCACCCGGTCGCCGTACCGTGGAGGCGCCCCCGACAGAACGGTCCCCGCCCATGCCCGGCCAGCGCCCCTTCGTCCTGCTGAGCGCCGCCGTGTCGCTCGACGGCCACCTCGACGACGCCTCCCCCGACCGGCTGCTGCTCTCCGACGCCGCGGACTTCGACCGGGTGGACGAGGAGCGCGCCGCCGCCGACGCGATCCTGGTCGGCGGCAACACCCTGCGCGCCGACAACCCGCGCCTGCTGGTCAACGACCCCGGACGCCGGGCCGCCCGGCAGGCGGCCGGCCGGCCCGAGCACCCGCTGAAGGTGACGCTCAGCGCGAGCGGGGACCTCTCCGCCGACCTGCGGTTCTGGCACACCGGCGGCGAGAAGCTCGCCTACACCACGGACGCCGGGGCGGCCGCGCTGCGCCCCCGGCTGGACGGACTGGCCGAGGTGGTCGCGCTCGGCGGCGCCGTGGACCTCGGCGCGGTGCTGGACGACCTGGGCGCGCGCGGGGTGCGCCGGCTGATGGTCGAGGGCGGCGGGGGCGTGCACACCCAGTTCCTGGCGCAGGGCCTCGCGGACGAACTGCAGCTGGCCGTCGCCCCGCTGCTGGTCGGTCAGGCCGAGGCACCCCGGTTCGTCCGCCCCGCGGCGTTCCCGGGCGGCCCGGCCCGGCGGATGCGGCTGCTCGGGGCACGTACCGTGGGCGATCTCGTCCTGCTCAGGTACGCCCCGAAGGAGCCCGCACCGTGAACCGCCCCGCGACCACCGACCTCGACCACCTGCGCCGGGCCGTCGAGCTCTCCCGCCTGTGCCCGCCGTCCGAGACGGCCTTCTCGGTCGGCGCGGTGGTCGTCGGCGCCGACGGCCGGGTGCTGGCGGAGGGCTACAGCCGGGAGGCGGACGCGCACGACCACGCCGAGGAGGCGGCCCTGGCCAAGCTCCCGGCCGGCGACCCCCGGCTGCGCGGGGCGACCGTCTACAGCTCGCTGGAGCCCTGCGGACAGCGTGCCTCGCGGCCGGTGCCGTGCGCCCGGCTGCTCATCGCGGCGGGCGTGCCGCGGGTGGTGGTCGCCTGGCGCGAGCCGGACCTGTTCGTCGCCGACTGCCAGGGCACCGCCCTGCTGGAGGCAGCCGGGGTCGAGGTGGTGGAGCTGCCGGAGCTGGCCGAGGAGGCCCGCGCGGTCAACGCCCACCTGCTGGGCTAATCTTTTGTATCATCGAGGAACAAATAGCACCGCCCCGTTCCCCGAGGAGCCCCCCATGCCCGCCGCCCCCGTCCGGCTGACCACCCGTGCCCTCCTGCTGGACATGGACGGCACCCTGGTCGACTCCGACGCCGTCGTCGAACGCTGCTGGGGCCGCTGGGCCGAGCGGCACGGCCTCGACCCGGCCGAGGTGCTCGCCGTCGCCCACGGCCGCCAGGGCCACGCCACCATGGCCGTCCTGCTGCCCGACCGTCCGGTCGAGGTCAACCTCGCCGACAACGCGCGGATGCTCGACGAGGAGCGCGCCGACACCGAGGGCGTCATCCCGGTCCCCGGCGCCGCGGCCTTCCTCGCCTCGCTGGCCGGCCACCCGCACGCCCTGGTCACCTCCGCCGACGAGCCCCTCGCCCGGGTCCGGATGGACGCCGCCGCACTGCCGCTGCCGCCCGTCCTGGTCACCGCCGAGTCCGTCGGCGCCGGCAAGCCGGACCCGGAGGGCTTCCTCAAGGGCGCCGCCGCCGTCGGCTTCACCCCCGCCGACTGCCTCGCCTTCGAGGACTCCGGCGCCGGCATCGCGGCCGCGAAGGCGGCCGGCCTCCGCGTCGTCGGCATCGGCCCCCGCGCCACCGCCCACCACCCGGACGCCCACGCCGACGACCTCACCGCCGTCACCGTCACGGCCACCCCCGACGGCCTCCTCACCGTCACCGTCGGCTGACCCACCGCGAACGTCGGACCGCCCGGTCCCCGTACGCGCACGGGGACCGGGCGGTCCGGGTCGGGCAGCCTCTTCGCGGGCCGTCAGACGTTGAAGCGGAACTCCACCACGTCGCCGTCCTGCATGACGTACTCCTTGCCCTCGATGCGGGCCTTGCCCTTGGAGCGGGCCTCGGCGACGGAGCCGGTCTCGACCAGGTCGGCGAAGGAGATGACCTCGGCCTTGATGAAGCCCTTCTGGAAGTCGGTGTGGATGACACCGGCTGCCTCGGGGGCGGTGGCACCCTTCTTGATGGTCCAGGCCCGGGTCTCCTTGGGGCCGGCCGTCAGGTAGGTCTGCAGGCCGAGGGTGTCGAAGCCGACCCGGGCGAGGGTCGCCAGGCCGGGCTCCTCCTGGCCCATCGACTGGAGCAGCTCCAGGGCCTCGGCATCGTCCAGCTCGATCAGCTCGGACTCGATCTTGGCGTTGAGGAAGATCGCCTCGGCCGGGGCGACCAGCTCGCGCTGCGCGTTCTTGAAGTCCTCGTCGGCCAGCTCGTCCTCGTCCACGTTGAAGACGTAGAGGAAGGGCTTGGCGGTCAGCAGGTGGAGCTCGCGGATCGGGGCGGTGTCGAAGCCGGCCTCGAACAGGGTCTTGCCGGTCTCCAGGATCGCCTGCGCGGCCTCGGCGGCGGCCAGCACGGGGGCGGTGTCCTTCTTGAGGCGCGCCTCCTTCTGCAGCCGCGGCAGGACCTTCTCGATGGTCTGGAGGTCGGCCAGGATCAGCTCGGTGTGGATGGTCTCGATGTCGTCCTTGGGCGACACCTTGCCGTCCACGTGCACCACGTCCGGGTCGGTGAAAGCGCGCACGACCTGGCAGATCGCGTCCGACTCGCGGATGTTGGCGAGGAACTTGTTGCCCAGGCCCTCACCCTCGCTGGCGCCGCGCACGATGCCCGCGATGTCGACGAAGTCGACGGTCGCCGGGAGGATGCGCTGCGAGCCGAAGATCTCGGCGAGCTTGGCCAGCCGCGCGTCCGGGACGCCGACCACGCCGACGTTCGGCTCGATGGTGGCGAACGGGTAGTTGGCCGCCAGCACGTCGTTCTTGGTCAGGGCGTTGAACAGGGTCGACTTGCCGACGTTCGGCAGACCGACGATTCCGATCGTGAGCGACATGAAGCGCAGTCCCGGGGGCTTGGAGGAGTTGGGTCGGCACCGTACGGGCCGACCTCCAAGTCTACGGGCAGCGTTCGCGCTGCCTCACGCCTCGGTCCCCGCGGCCCGGGGCTCCAGGAACTCCAGCCGGTTGCCCAGCGGGTCCGCGGCGTGGAAGCGCCGCCGGCCGGGCACGTTCGTGTCCCAGAGCACCTCGTGGCCGTGCGCGGCAAGGTGGTCGGCCAGCGCGTCCAGCGAGCCGACCTGGATCCCGGGGTGCCCCTTCACGGACGGGCGGAAGTCCGGCACCACGCCCAGGTGCACCTCGACCCCGCCGCCGCGGAACCAGCAGCCGCCGCGGGCGGCCAGCACGGAGGGCTTGGGCAGTTCGGTCATGCCGAGCACCCCGGACCAGAACGCGCGGCACCGGTCCTCGGTGCCGGCCGGGATGTCGAGCTGGACGTGGTCGAGTCGTTCGAACGTGAAACCGGTCATGCGAAGCCCCCGCGTGAAGATCGAATGATCATGCTCTGTCGACTCCGCCGAGCAGGTCAGCACACCAGAGCGACGATCACATGACTACGCCGTCCGAAGACACGGGACAAGGCCTGAACGGTCCATTACACAGTGTGGCGATGATCGGACCGTACGTTGGACAGGTGGAGCAGAGCATCCGAACCCAGCCGCCAGGGCCCAGACGCCGTCCGCCGAACGGCGCGGCCGCAGCCGCCGTCCCCGGTCCAGGCCGGGCTCCCGAGTCCGCCCCCGCCTCCCGGCTGCGCCCGGTGGCCGGCCCGTCCGGCGCCGCCCGTCCGCCCGCGCCACGGCTTCGCCTGCCGTTGCGCGGGCGCGGCGACGACCGGCTGTACGGGCGGCGCCGGACCGGTCGGCCGACCCGGCTGACGGCCATCGGCACCGGTGTGCTCGCCGTCCTGGCCACCCTCGCGGTGGCGGGCCTGGACCGGCTGCTCTTCGACGACCTGGGCTGGCTGTTCGGCCTCGGCTACCTGGTGGTCTGCTTCCAGCTGGCCGTACGCGTCCGCTACGTCGACCTGCTGGCCGCGCCGATCAGCGGGCCGATCGCCTTCGCCGCGGCGCTGCTGCTGCTCGCGCCGGTCGGTTCCTCGGGCGTCACCGCCCAGGTGGTCTCACTGGCGACCGGGCTGGCGCTGCGGGCCGGCTGGCTGTTCTCCGGCACCGGGCTCGCCGCGCTGATCGTGCTCGCCCGCTTCGTCGCCCAGCGCCGGATCCAGCGCTCCCGCTGAGGACACTCCGCCGCCGGGCGGGGCGGGCGGCCCTCAGCCCGCCGCCCCGGCCGCCGCCATGGCCGCCCCCACGATGCCCGCGTCGTTGCGCAGCTCCGCCGGCACCACCCGCGCCTCGCGGTCCCTCAACAGCGGCAGGAACCGCTCGTGCTTGCGGCTCACCCCGCCGCCGATCACGACCAGCTGCGGCGAGAACAGCATCTCCACCAGGTCCAGGTACTCGTCGACCCGCCCGGCCCACTGCTCCCAGTTCAGCCCGTGCCGCTCCTTGGCGGCCGAGGAGGCCCGGCGCTCGGCGTCCTTGCCGCGCAGCTCCAGGTGACCCAGCTCGGTGTTGGGCACCAGCGCGCCGTCCACGAAGAGGGCGCTGCCGATGCCGGTGCCGAAGGTGAGCAGCAGGACGACCCCGGACTGGCCGCGGCCCGCACCGTGCGTCACCTCGGCGAGACCGGCCGCGTCCGCGTCGTTGAGGACGGTCGCGGGCAGGTCCAGCGCCTCGCGGAACAGTCCTTCGGCGTCGATGCCGATCCAGCCCTTGTCGACGTTGGCCGCGGTCCTGGTCCGGCCGCCGACCACCACCCCGGGGAAGGTCAGCCCGACCGGGCCCCGGTGGTCGAACCGGCGGACCACCTCGCACACGGCGGCGACCACGGCCTCGGGCGCGGACGGCTGCGGGGTGAGCACCTTGTGCCGCTCCTCGGCGAGCACGCCCCTGGCGAGGTCGACCGGTGCGCCCTTGATGCCCGAGCCGCCGATGTCCACGCCGAATACCGCCGTCATCACATCCACCCTCCGCCGTCGCCGCGGACCGCTTGTCCACAGCCTGTGAACAACGCTACGAGAGCGCACACGGGCCCGCACAGCAGAAGACCCGGCACCCCGCGAGGGGGCGCCGGGCCGTCCGGAGGTGTCAGAGCTTGCCCGCGGCTTCGGCACGCAGGTCGCGGCGCAGTTCCTTGGGCAGCGAGAAGGTCAGGTGCTCCTCGGCGGTCTTGACCGTCTCGACCGTGTCGTAACCGCGCGCGGCCAGGAACTCCAGCACGCCCTCGACCAGGATCTCCGGGACCGAGGCGCCGCTGGTGAGGCCGACGGTGCCGACGCCCTCCAGCCACTCCTCGCGGATCTCCTCGGCGAAGTCCACCAGGTGGGCGGCCTTGGCCCCGTACTCCAGGCCGACCTCGACCAGGCGGACCGAGTTGGAGGAGTTCCTGGAGCCGACCACGATCAGCAGGTCGGTCTCGGGGGCCATCTGCTTGACCGCGACCTGGCGGTTCTGGGTCGCGTAGCAGATGTCGTCGCTGGGCGGGCTGACCAGGGCCGGGAAGCGGTTCTTCAGCTCGCCGACGGTGGCCATCGTCTCGTCCACCGACAGGGTGGTCTGGGACAGCCAGACGACCCGGGACTCGTCCCGGACCTGCACGTTGGCGACGTCCTCGGCACCGTCCACCAGGTGGATCCGGTCCGGGGCCTCGCCCATGGTGCCGATGACCTCCTCGTGGCCCTCGTGGCCCACCAGCAGGATGTCGAAGCCCTCGTCGGCGAAGCGCACCGCCTCCTTGTGCACCTTGGTGACCAGCGGGCAGGTGGCGTCGACGGTGGCGAGCTTGCCCGCCCGTGCCTCGTCGTGGACGGACGGGGCGACGCCGTGCGCGGAGAAGACCACGATCGAGCCCTCGGGCACCTCCTCCGTCTCGTCGACGAAGATCGCGCCCTTCTTCTCCAGGGTCTGCACCACGTACTTGTTGTGGACGATCTGCTTGCGGACGTAGATGGGCGCCCCGTACTGCTCCAGGGCCTTCTCCACGGCGATCACTGCGCGGTCGACACCCGCGCAGTAGCCCCGGGGGGCGGCGAGCAGGACACGGCGCGGCGCGGTGTTGGACATGGCTCCATCGTACGGGCGACGGCGGGCGCCGCCGCCCGCACCGGGGAGCCGCGCCGACAGCGGGCACTTTCCGTGCAGTCCCGGCCACGAGTGTTCAAATCTGGTGTCTATGAGCTCTGTGAGCGGGCAGGCGACGCCGGGCGGCCTGCGCCGCAGCCTGGGCGTCCGCGATCTGATGGTCTACGGACTGCTGTTCATCGCCCCGATGGCCCCGGTCGGCGTGTTCGGCGTGCTGGACGCCAAGAGCCACGGCGCCGTCGCCACCGTCTACCTGGCCGCCACCGCGGCGATGGGCCTCACCGCCTTCTCGTACGCCCAGATGGTGCGCGCGGTGCCGCGGACCGGCTCGGTGTTCGCCTACGCGACGGCCGGGCTGGGCGAGGGGGCGGGGTTCATCGCCGGGTGGATGGCGATGCTCGACTACCTGCTGATCCCCGCGGTGGCCTACCTGTTCTCCGGGATCGCGCTGCACTCGCTGGTGCCGGGCGTCTCGCGCTGGGTGTGGACGGCGGCCGCGGTCGTGGTGACCACCGCGCTCAACCTGATCGGGGTGCGGACGGCGGCGGCGGTCGGCTTCGCGGTACTCGCCATGGAGGTCGCGGTGCTGGCGGTGTTCGTGGCGGCGGCCGTGGTGGCGCTGGTCCAGGACGGCGCCCGGCGCGGCTGGGACACCCCGTTCACGGCCGTCGGCGGCTTCTCGCTGACCGCCGTGATCTCGGCGGTGTCCGTCGCGGTGCTGTCCTACCTGGGGTTCGACGCGATCGCGACCTTCGTCGAGGAGGCCGTCGGCGCCTCGGCGGCGGTCGCCCGGGCCGTGCTCTGGTGCCTGGCGCTGGCCGGGGTGCTGTTCGTCGTGCAGACCTACCTCGCGGCACTGCTGGAGCCGATGGGCCCGCGGCAGCTGGCCGCCGACCCGGTGGCACAGGGTTCGGCCTTCTACGACACCGTGGAGAGCGGGGTCGGGCACTGGCTGCACGTGCTGGTGGCGGCCGGCAAGGCGATCGGCGCGGCCTTCGCGGCCCTGGCCGGCCAGGCGGCGGCCGGTCGGCTGGTCTTCGCGATGGCCCGGGAGGGGCGGCTGCCGCGCCGGCTCGACTCGGTCGACCCGGGCAGCGCGGTGCCGCGCCGGGCGCTGCTGGCGGCCGCGGTGGTCACCATGGCGGCGGCCGTCTGGGCGGCGAGCCGGGACGACGGGCTGGACCGGCTGACCTCGGTGGTGAACGTGGGCGCGCTGACCGCCTTCGCGCTGCTGCACGCCTCGGTGATCGGCTGGTACACGGTGCGGCACGGCTCCCCTGACCGACTGCGGCACGTGGTCGCCCCCGCCCTGGGGATCGCGGTGATCGCCGCGGTGGTCTACGAGGCCGCGCCCACCGCGCAGCTGGTCGGGCTGGTCTGGCTGGCGGCCGGCCTGGTGGTGCTCGGCGTCCAGGGTTCCCCGGGATCTGTCGGCGGACGCCGCTAGCCTCGTACGCATGGCCAACACCAGCTCCCCCGAAGCCCCGCTCCCGGTCGGCAAGGTCTCCGCGCTGATCGGCGGCTGGATCGACCGGCTCGGCGCGGTGTGGGTGGAGGGGCAGATCACCCAGCTCAGCCGCCGGCCCGGCGCGGGCGTGGTGTTCCTGACCCTGCGCGACCCGCAGGCGGACGTGTCGCTCACGGTGACCTGCTTCCGCTCGGTGTTCGACCAGGTCGCGGACGTCGTGCAGGAGGGCGCGCGGGTCGTCGTGCACGCCAAGCCGGAGTGGTACGCGGCGCGCGGGCAGCTGTCGCTGCGCGCCTCGGAGATCCGGCCGGTGGGGCTGGGCGAGTTGCTGGCCCGCCTGGAGCAGCTGAAGCGGCGGCTCGCCGGGGAGGGCCTGTTCGCGGCCGAACGCAAGAAGCCGCTGCCGTTCCTGCCGCAGTGCGTCGGGCTGGTCACCGGGCGCGGCTCGGCGGCCGAGCGGGATGTACTGGAGAACGCCCGCCGGCGTTGGCCGGCCGTCCGCTTCGAGGTGCGCAACGTCCCGGTGCAGGGCGTCAGCGCGGTGGAGCGGGTGAGCGCGGCGGTGCGGGAGCTGGACGAGCACCCCGAGGTGGACGTGATCGTCGTGGCCCGCGGCGGCGGCAGCGTCGAGGACCTGCTGCCGTTCTCGGACGAGGGGCTGGTGCGGCTGGTCGCGGCCGCCCGTACGCCGGTGGTCAGCGCGATCGGGCACGAGCCGGACCAGCCGCTGCTGGACTTCGTGGCGGACCTGCGCGCCTCCACTCCGACCGATGCCGCCAAACGGGTGGTTCCGGACGTCGGCGAGGAGCTGGCGAAGGTCCGCCAGCTGCGCGACCGGGCCCGCCGGCACGTGCTGGCCCGGGTCGAGCGCGAGCAGCACGGGCTGGACGGGCTGCGCAGCCGCCCGTCGATGGCCGCGCCGCACCGGATGCTGGACGGCCGCGGCCAGGAGGTGGAGAGCCTGCTGGAGCGGGCCCGGCGCACCTTGCGGCACCGGCTGGACCACGCGCAGAGCGACCTCGGGCACACCCTGGCCAGGGTGGTCGCGCTCTCCCCGGCGGCCACCCTGGAGCGCGGCTACGCGGTGCTCCAGCGGACGGACGGCACGGTGGTGACCGACCCGGCGCAGGTCACGCCCGGGGAGGGGCTGCACGCCCGGGTGGCGGGCGGCGGCTTCGACGTCACGGCGGCCGGTGCGTCCACGGCCGGGGCCGGTGACGCCGCCGCTGGTGACACAGGGGCCGCCGGCGCCGCTGGTGACACAGGGGCCGCCGGCGCCGCCGGTGACACCGCCGCCGACGGGGACTGACGCTGTCGGCCCCACCCCCTACGCTGGCACGCATGGCAGAGCAGCAGGAGCAGCAGGACGCGGCGGCACCCAACCCGGACGACGCGCTGGGCTACGAGCACGCCCGGGACGCGCTGCTGGAGGTCGTCCGGCAGCTGGAGAACGGCGGGACGTCGCTGGAGGAGTCGCTGGCCCTGTGGGAGCGCGGCGAGCAGCTGGCCAAGGTGTGCCAGCGCTGGCTGGACGGCGCCCGGGCCCGGCTGGACGCCGCGCTGGCCGCCGAGGAGGACGGGGCCGCGGGCGACCGGTGAGGCCGCCGGGCGAATGTGAGGCGAGTCACAGCGACTCGGGGAATCGTTGAATATTCACCCATGTTGGAGGAAGTGATCGGCCCCGGCCGGTCATACCGACGAACCCCCTCCCGCATGAGGTGCAGAAGCATGACCACCGACGCCCTGGTACTCGACGCCGCCGCTCAGGACCTCCTGTTCCGCGAGGCCCGCACCGCGAACACCTTCACCGACGAGCCGGTCTCCGAGGAGCAGGTCCAGGCCATCTACAACCTGGTCAAGTTCGGCCCGACGGCCTTCAACCAGCAGCCGCTGCGCGTCGTCCTGGTCCGCTCGGCCGAGGGCCGCGAGCGCCTCGTCCAGCACATGGCGGACGGCAACAAGGCCAAGACCGCCGCCGCCCCGCTGGTCGCCATCCTGGCCGCGGACAACGAGTTCCACGAGGAGCTGCCGACCCAGCTCCCGCACTTCCCGCAGGCGAAGGACATGTTCTTCTCGGAGCGCAGCGTCCGCGAGCAGTCCGCCACGCTGAACGGCGCCCTGCAGGCCGCCTACTTCATCATCGGCGTGCGCGCCGCCGGCCTGGCCGCCGGCCCGATGACCGGCTACGACGCCGACGGCATCAACAAGGAGTTCTTCGGCGACGGCGAGCACTCGGTGCTGGCCGTGGTCAACATCGGCAAGCCGGGCGACGACGCCTGGTTCCCGCGTTCGCCGCGCCTGGCCTACGACGAGGTCGTCACCACCGTCTGACGTCTGACGCGCCCGCGCGAAAGGGCCCCGCACCGGTTCGTCCGGTGCGGGGCCCTTCGGCGTGCTGCGGCCGGCGCTACTTGAGCGCCTGCGCCAACTCGGCCAGCTCCTCGTAGGAGGCGGTGCCGGTGAGCACGGCGGTCCCGGTGCCGGTCTGCGCGGTCAGCGCGCGGGCCTTGTCGCCCTGGACCCGGTCCCAGGTGCGGCCGGCCACGTCGGAGGCGCCGTCCGGCTTGCCGCCCGCGACCTTGTCGGCGAGCAGCGAGTCGCGCGGCGCGTCGCTCTGCTCGACCGCCGCGTACTGGCCGGACGGCGTCACGAAGCCCAGGTGCCAGGAGTTGCCCTTGCCGTTGCTCTGGTCGGCCGACCGGTAGCTGACCGAGGTGGCCCGCCACCTGTCGGACAGCCCGTCCGGGGAGAGCAGCGGGTACGGCGCGGCACGCTTGGCACTGGCCGCGGCAACCTTGTACTCGACCACGTGCACCGGGTCGCTGTTGGCGTCGTGCGGGAGGAACAGGTACCCGATCCAGACGACGAAACCGACCGCCAGCATCGACAGGACCATGTCCCGTACGGTCTGGCGACCCCTCATGCCCTTGCTCTCTGCAGCCACCCCCACATGGTGACTCATGCACATGCGGACCCGGCCACCCGGGGTGTCCACGAACGGGTGAACCGGGACGAACCGGTGGTTTCCGCCACCGCACGGCGACCCGCGCCACAGACAGTCATCTCGTGGGCAGATACGATCGCATCACCCTCACCACGGCGTTCGACCTGGCAGTAGTCGGGCGCTCACTGGCCGTCGCGTACAGAGAGGTAACGACGATGACCACGCAGTACCCGCACCACCTTCCCAGTGCCCTGGAGGTCGCGCCCGAGGCTCCGGACCGGAACCTCGCGCTCGAACTCGTCCGGGTCACCGAGGCGGCAGCGATGGCGGCCGGCCGGTGGGTCGGACGTGGCGACAAGAACGGCGCGGACGGTGCAGCCGTGAAGGCGATGCGCACCCTCGTCTCGACCGTCTCGATGAACGGCGTCGTCGTCATCGGCGAGGGCGAGAAGGACGAAGCCCCGATGCTCTACAACGGCGAACGGGTCGGCGACGGCACCGGCGCCGAGTGCGACGTCGCGGTGGACCCGGTGGACGGCACCACCCTCACCGCCAAGGGCATGAACAACGCCGTGGCCGTGCTGGCCGTGGCCGACCGCGGCACCATGTTCGACCCCAGCGCCGTGTTCTACATGGACAAGCTGGTGGCCGGCCCGGAAGCCGCCGAGTTCGTCGACATCACCGCCCCGGCCGCCGTCAACATCCGCCGGGTCGCCAAGGCGAAGGGCAGCGCCGTCGAGGACGTCACCGTCGTCGTCCTGGACCGCCCGCGCCACGACGGCCTGGTCCGGGAGATCCGCGAGGCGGGCGCCCGGATCAAGTTCATCTCCGACGGCGACGTGGCCGGCGCCATCATGGCCGCCCGCGAAGGCACCGGCGTCGACCTGCTGATGGGCGTCGGCGGCACCCCGGAGGGCATCATCGCGGCCTGTGCGATGAAGTGCATGGGCGGCGTGATCCAGGGCCGTCTGTGGCCCAAGGACGACGCCGAGCGGCAGAAGGCCCTGGACGCCGGCCACGACCTGGACCGGGTGCTCACCACCGACGACCTGGTCAGCGGCGAGAACGTGTTCTTCGTCGCCACCGGCATCACCGACGGCGAGCTGCTGCGCGGCGTGCACTACCGCTCGGAGACCGCCACCACCAGCTCGCTGGTCATGCGCTCCAAGAGCGGCACGATCCGCGAGATCCACTCCACCCACAAGCTCTCGAAGCTGCGGGCCTACAGCGCGATCGACTTCGACCGCGCGAACTGACACCGGGCCCGGCGACCGGCTGACGGCTCGCCCCGGGGACAGCAGGCAGCGGCCCCGGCGGAATCCCCCTCCGCCGGGGCCGCGGCGCGTCCGGCCCCGGGCCCGCGGCCCGCGGAACCCGGACCCCCGGGTCTTCGGCCCGCCGTCACCCGGCTATCCGGCTCCGCGCGGGCGCCGTCACCCGGGCCGCCTCACGCAGCTCCGCGTCCCGGCGGCGGCGCCGGGCCAGCACCACCCGCCGCTCGGCGGCCGTCAGCCCGCCCCAGACCCCGTACGGCTCCGGCTGGGCCAGCGCGTGCTCACGGCACTCCAGCAGCACCGGGCAGCGGGCACAGACCTGCTTGGCCTGCTCCTCCCGGGACAGCCGGGCCGCCGTCGGCTCCTTGGAGGGAGCGAAGAACAGCCCCACCTCGTCCCGCCGGCACGCCGCACCGGTGTGCCAGGGGTCGTCCTCGCCCGCGGCGCCGCCCGCCGGGCCGCCCGGGGGCTGCGGCTGCGGGCGGACGTCGCGGCGGTGTTCCAGCAGCTGCGCGGCGGCGACTGGCGAGGTGGTGCGGGACTCGATCGGATGCAGCACGGCCGTACTCCTGACGAGGCTCTCGGACACGGGGAACCCCGCTCCCCTGCCCGGCTGCGAGCCCCCGCTGTCCAACCCTCCGGAACGGCCGCTGGGCCGCCTCCGGTGCGCAGCCGTACAAGAAGCGATGTGCGGAAGGAACTACCCCGCCCGACCGCGATTCATGCACACTGCACGCAATCGACTACGGAGTGCACCCGGCCGCAACGCCGAGCGCCCGACCGGGAGTTGATCCACGGCCGGGCGCCACAAAGGCCAACCGGGTTCACTCTGCGCCGAGTTGGCGGCGCACCCACTCCTTGAGCTTCTTGCCCCGGCGCGGCTTGGCGGTGCAACCACCGAACATCGCAAGGCCCTTGACCCGAACAACCGGAGCGTACGGGTCCGCCGCGGTCTGCTCGCGGACGTCGAAACCGCCGAACAGGCCGACCCCGCCGCCCTGCAGGCTGACGTTCTCCGGCACCCGGACCTCGACCCCGCCGAACATCGCCACGACCACGATCTCCACCTCGGGAGACTCGAAGACGGCGTCGCTCAGGTCGATCTCCACCCCGCCGAACGCGGCGAAGGCCTTCAGGTGCGACCCCACCCGCCAGCGGCCCTTGCGGGACGCGCCGCCGAAGATCGCCACCACCGCGGGCGACTCCTGGCGCGCGGGCGGCTGGGGCGTCGCGGCCGCCGAACCCAGCGGCTGCTTCTCGAAGGACAGCGGCCGGGCCGGCAGGTCCCGGGTCAGCGGCACCAGGTCACCGAAGGTCTTGGCGGCGTACGCGGCCTCGATGCGCTCCGCGTGCTCGTCCGCGTCCAGGCGCCCCTCGGCGTAGGCGTCCCGCAGCAGTTCCGCGACCTTCTCGCGGTCCGCGTCCGAGACGCGTATCTCGGCGTCCGCCGCCGGCTGGTGCACCGGCTGCGGCGCGGCCCCGGGCTTCGCCCCCGGCTCCGGTTCGGACTTGGTCATCGGTACGGGCGCCGGCACCGGCTGCCCCGGATCGTCGTGCGACGGCGAGTTGTCCACGGGGTCCACCCTAGTCGCTCGCACTGCTGCCCGAGTGAGCCCCGTCACGCAAGGCCGACCTGTCCGCGTGCCGACCACGACCGGGTCCTACCCTGGATGGTGCTTCGCCGACGCAGCCGGACCAACTGGACACCTAAGGACCGCCCCGATGGCTCCCACGCCAGACTTCGAGTACAGCGACCTGCTCCCCCTGGGCGCTGACCCGACCCCGTACCGCAAGCTCACCTCCGAAGGTGTCTCCACCTTCGAGGCGGGCGGTCGCACCTTCCTCCAGGTCGAGCCCGAGGCGCTGCGGCTGCTGACGGCCGAGGCGATGCACGACATCTCGCACTACCTGCGCCCCGCCCACCTCGCCCAGCTGCGCCGCATCCTGGACGACCCGGAGGCCAGCCCCAACGACCGCTTCGTCGCGCTCGACCTGCTGAAGAACGTCAACATCTCGGCCGGCGGCATCCTCCCGATGTGCCAGGACACCGGCACCGCGATCGTCATGGGCAAGCGCGGCCAGAACGTGCTCACCCCCGGCGCGGACGAGTCCGCCATCGCGCGCGGCGTGTACGACGCGTACACCAAGCTCAACCTGCGCTACTCCCAGATGGCCCCGGTGACCACCTGGGACGAGAAGAACACCGGCAACAACCTGCCGGCCCAGATCGAGCTGTACGCCACCGACGGCGACGCGTACAAGTTCCTCTTCATGGCCAAGGGCGGCGGCTCCGCCAACAAGTCGTACCTGTACCAGGAGACCAAGGCCATCCTGAACGAGGCGAGCATGCTCTCGTTCCTGGAGCAGAAGATCCGCTCCCTCGGCACCGCGGCCTGCCCCCCGTACCACCTGGCCATCGTGATCGGCGGCACCAGCGCCGAGTTCGCGCTGAAGACCGCCAAGTACGCCTCGGCGCACTACCTGGACAACCTGCCCACCGCGGGCAACGCCAGGACCGGCCACGGCTTCCGCGACCTGGAGCTGGAGCAGAAGGTCACCGAGCTGACCCAGAAGATCGGCATCGGCGCCCAGTTCGGCGGCAAGTACTTCTGCCACGACGTGCGCGTGGTGCGCCTGCCCCGCCACGGCGCCTCGCTGCCGGTCGCCATGGCCGTCTCGTGCTCCGCCGACCGCCAGGCCCTGGGCAAGATCACCGCCGAGGGCGTCTTCCTGGAGCAGCTGGAGACCGACCCGGCGAAGTACCTGCCGGACACCACCGACGAGCACCTCGACGACGACGTGGTGCGCGTCGACCTCGACCAGCCGATGTCCGCGATCCGCGCCGAGCTCTCCAAGTACCCGGTGAAGACCCGCCTCTCGCTCACCGGCACCCTGGTCGTCGCCCGCGACATCGCCCACGCCAAGATCAAGGAGCGCCTGGACGCCGGCGAGGGCATGCCCAAGTACCTGCAGGACCACCCGGTCTACTACGCGGGCCCGGCCAAGACCCCCGAGGGCTACGCCTCCGGCTCCTTCGGCCCCACCACGGCCGGCCGGATGGACTCCTACGTCGACCAGTTCCAGGCGGCCGGCGGCTCGATGGTCATGCTCGCCAAGGGCAACCGCAGCAAGCAGGTCACCGACGCCTGCGCCGCGCACGGCGGCTTCTACCTCGGCTCCATCGGCGGCCCGGCGGCCCGCCTCGCCCAGGACTGCATCAAGAAGGTCGAGGTGCTGGAGTACGCCGAGCTCGGCATGGAGGCCGTCTGGCGCATCGAGGTCGAGGACTTCCCGGCGTTCATCGTGGTGGACGACAAGGGCAACGACTTCTTCCGCGAGACCACCGAGGGCCCGCTGATCACCAACCTGCGGGTGCGTTCCAAGGAGTAGTGCCGCACCCCCTCTCTCACCGCCCCGGCCGCCCTGCGGCCGGGGCGGTTCTTTCACGGCACCCGGTACGGAAATCCCAGCCCTGGCGGGTGAGGTGTGAGGAGCGTCCACTTCGACCCGGACGCCGGGGAGGACTTCCGCTTCCGGCTCGGGTCGAACCGGAAAATGGCCCAGCGGATCGCCCGCCTGGTGGGCGAGATCCAGCGTGATCCGTTCAGCGGGATCGGGAAGCCGGAGCCCCTGAAGGGCGATCTGGCCGGCTACCGGTCACGCCGGATCGACGACGAGCACCGGCTGGTGTACCGGGCGGACGAGAAGGAGGTGAAGGTCCTCAAGGCCCGCTAAGTAGCGATCGCGTCCGTCAGGGTCAGGCGTCGAAGTCGTACTCCAGGACGTAGGAGGCGGCGTCCAGGATCATCTCGTTGAGCTCGACCACCTGGCCCTCGTCGGCGAAGGCGGTGCGGCAGATCAGGATCACCGGGGTGCCGGCGGACAGCTCCAGGCGGGTGGACTCCTCCCCGCTGGGCATCCGGGAGCGGACCTCCTCGCGGAAGTGCACGGGCTTGGCGCCGATCTCGGCCAGCCGGGCGTAGGTGCCGCCCGGGCCGGTGTCCTCGCGGGTGATGGCGGTGCCGGCGACCAGGACCGCGGGCAGGTAGGAGGTCGAAAGCAGCACCGGCTTGCCGTCCAGGACGAAGCGGCGGTGCCGCACGCACATCGGGGCCCCCGGGTCCGCCCCGAGCACCCGGGCCACGTGTTCGGGCGCGCCCTGCTCGGTGACGGACACCTGATCGACGACCAGGCTGCGATTGTCGATGTCCGCCGACCATATCGACCGGCCGGCCCCCCACTGCCCCTGCGCCAGCCGCTGGATGCCGCGCCGGCGCAGCGGCCGGAAGTCCCGCACGAACACCCCGGCGCCGCGGCGCGCCTCGGCGATGCCCTCGCTCTGCAGCACGCCCAGCGCCTGGCGGGCGGTCATCCGGGCCACGCCGTACTCGTCCATGAGGTCGTTCTCGCCGGGGAGGCGGTCACCGGCGCCGTACCGACCGGTGTCGATGGCCGCCTTCAGCGCCTCGGCGATCCGCTGGTACTTGGGCTGCTTGTCGCCATTGCTGCCGGTCATCGCCGCTCCCTCTGCCTCGGACAAATCGTAGGCGCGCCCGCGGCCGCCGGTAAGGAGATACGACCGTTGACATCTCTAGAGATTTTAGCTTCTCTAGAGATGCTGGCCAGTCGCCTACCAGAGCGAGGAGCAGCACGGTGAGCACTCGACAGCACGACGCCCGGGCCTACCGGCCCCAGGTGGGCGAACTCGTCCTCGACCGCAGGACCGGACGCACCGGCATCTACATGGGCACCACCGGAGGCGAGCACTACCTGCGCCCCGAGGGCGGCGGCCGGGAATGGACCGCCGAACCGAACCACGTCTCGCCCGTTCCCGGGCCCCACGAATCGGCTGAATGAGTTCGGCCTCGGCAATTCGGCGAAATCCACGCGAACGACTACATTCCGGACCCTGCTATCACCCCTGCGATCCCCGGTGAATCAGGAATTCCGGAACACCCCGCACGCGCCGCCGGGCACGTTACGGATATCACCCGTCACCATGCGTGCACCGGCGACGGGAATCAGCCACCGGCGCACCGGCACACGAACTGGCGTGCACATAACCGGGAGCGCCCCCGCGCCCGGACGGGGGCACGGGGGCGCTCGGGCGGCGCGACTTACGGGTGGCCGCCCACGGCACTCTCCGGCGTGAACGGGCCTCCCGGCTCACCGGTCGACGGCGATGCGGGCTTCTCTACGTACTGGCCCTCGTCACCGAACGGACCGTTCTCGAACGCGTTCTTCTCCGCGCCGGTCGGCGCGGTGTACTCAGCCGGGTTCGAGGACGCGGTCACCGCACCCTCGACGGCCTTGCCCGCCTCCACAGCGGCGGCCGGGGCCTCGGTCTTCGCCTCGTTCTCGGGCGCCGACGCCACCGGGGTCTCGCTCTGGTCGTTGGCCATTGGCGGCCGCCTTTCGGTCATCAAATGTGTCAGCCCGACCTCCGTGGCGCGGGCGCGCGGACAGTATCGTAGGGTTGATTAAATGTCCGATAAACATCGTGTGGCTTGCGCTGCCGTCCGGCAGAGTCGGGCGTCCGCCTAAGCTGAAGCACCGCGGCGGACCGCCGAGCGCCCATTCACGGAATCGAAACGACAGGCCATCGGGGGACTTCATGGAGTTTCGGGAGACGCCGCAGACCTCTGCGCTGCGCTTCCAAGTCCTCGGTCCGGTCCAGGCCTGGCTCGACGGCAAACCCCTCTCCCTCGGCTCCCCCCAGCAGCAGGCCGTCCTGACCACCCTTCTGCTGCATTCCGGACGCCCGGTCACCACGCAGGACCTGGTCGACGCGCTCTGGGGTGAACGCCCCCCGACCCAGGCGGTGGCCGCGCTCCGCACCTACGTCTCCCGTCTGCGCTCCGTCATCGAACCGCGGCGCGAGGTTCGCCGGCCCGCCGAGCTGCTGGTCTCGGTCGCCGACGGCTACGCCCTGCGCATCCCGGGCGAGTCCCTCGACCTGGCCGTCTTCGAGCGGCTCTCCGCCGAGGCCGCGGCCGCCCGGGCCGCCGGTGACAAGCACGAGGCGCACCGGCTACTGGTGCAGGCGCTGGACCTGTTCAGCGGCCGTCCGCTCACCGGCATCCCCGGCCCCTACGCCGACGCCCAGCGGCTGCGGCTGGCCGAACGCCAGGCAGCCGCAGCCGAGGAACTGTGCGCCGCCGCCCTCGATGTCGGCCTGCACGCCGAGATCGTCGGGGAGCTCAACAGCCTGACGGCCGAACACCCGCTGCGCGAGCGCCTGCGCGAACTGCTGATGCTGGCGCTGTACCGCTGCGGCCGCCAGGCCGAGGCGCTCGGCGTCTACTCCGACACCCGCAAGCTGCTGATCGAGGAGCTCGGGGTCGAACCCGGCGTCGGCCTGTCCGCGATGCACACCCGCATCCTGGCGGCCGACCCCGCGCTCGCGATCCCGGCGGCCCCCGCATCCACTACCCGTGAGGACGGCCCGGCCGCGCCCCCGGCTCCGGCCCAACTCCCTGCGGATGTTTCGGACTTCAGTGGTCGCACCGAACTCGTGGGCGACCTCTCGACCGTCTTGATGAACGCCAGCGGGCAGGCCGTGGTGGTCACTTCGCTGGCCGGTATCGGAGGCGTCGGGAAGACCACCCTGGCCGTCCACGTCGCCCACCGCGTGCGTGCCGAGTTCCCGGACGGGCAGTTGTACGTCGACCTGCGCGGTGCCGGCGCTTCCCCGGCCGACCCGGTGGTCGCCCTGGGTGACTTTCTGCACGCGCTCGGTGTCACCGAGAATCCGGACTCGCTGGAACAGCGCGCCGCCCTCTACCGCTCGCTGCTCGCCAACCGGCGGATGCTGATCCTGCTCGACAACGCGCGCGACGCCGAGCAGATCCGGCCGCTTATCCCCGGCGTCTCCGGCTGCGCCGTGCTCGCCACCAGCAGGTCCCGGCTGGCCGGCATCCCGGGTGCGCAGCTGTTCGACGTGGAGGAGCTGACCCCGGCCGAGGCTCTGGCGTTGTTCTCGGCCATCGTCGGCGAGCAGCGGGTCGCCGCCGAACCGGAGGCCGCCATGAAGGTGGTCACCGCCTGCGGCTTCCTGCCACTCGCCGTCCGCATCGCCGCCGCCCGGCTGGCCAGTCGGCCGCGCTGGAGCGTCTCCGACCTGGCCAGTCGGTTAGCCGACCAGCGACGGCGGTTGGACGAACTCCAGCTCGGCAACCTCGCCGTGGAGACCACCATCGGCCTCGGCTACGGACAACTGTCCGTGGACGAGGCCCGCGCCTTTCGGCTCCTCGCGCTGATCGACTCCCCCGACATCCCGCTGGCGGCCGCCGCGGCGCTGCTCGGCATGGACGAGTACACCGCCGAGGACCTCGTCGAGGCGCTCGTCGAGGCGAACATGCTGGAGTGCTTCACCCCCGGCCGTTACCGCTACCACGACCTGCTCCGGCTCTACGCCCAGCGGCAGAACGAGCGGATCGGGGACGCCGGGGAGCAGGAGAGGGCGGTCCTGCGGCTGCTCCACCTGCTGATCCCGACCGTGCGCAACGCGGCCCAGGTCATCGAGCCGGACGAACCGGTGATCGAGCAACTGACCGCGCTCACCTCTCCGGGGCTCGACCTGCCCACAAGCCACTCCGCACAGGACTGGCTGCGGACCGAGGGCGGCATGTTGCTCAGTACTGTCGAGGCGGCCGCGAGCGGCCCCGGCACCCTGCAACGCGCAGCGGTCGACCTGCTGAGCTACCTGATCAGCATCGACCCGGACCCGACCCGTGGCCCCCGAGCACTCCGGACTCTGGAAGCCATCGGCGACGGCGCACAGAGTCGTGACGACGCGGCTGCGCTCGCCCGGGTGCACTTCGCCCGCGGCACCCTGCAGTCCGTCACCAGTGATTTCCAAGGGGCCGAGCAG
This sequence comes from Kitasatospora sp. NPDC048545, assembly GCF_040651155.1. Taxonomy (NCBI): domain Bacteria; kingdom Bacillati; phylum Actinomycetota; class Actinomycetes; order Kitasatosporales; family Streptomycetaceae; genus Kitasatospora; species Kitasatospora sp. NPDC048545. The sequence goes on along the minus strand of NZ_JBEZIQ010000030.1, from coordinate 49,264 downwards.
TCCTTCCGTCGGAGCCTGGACCGCCAGGCACCGGACGACCCGACCGTCTTGCTCGTAGCCACGGCCAACATGCTGGGCGTGATGTTGAACGTCGGCAACCGTCCGGCCGACGCACTGCTGTTCCTCGAAAGGGCTCGCGCCACCAGCCGGGCCGTCGACGCGCCCATCCTTGAGGCACGGGTCGTCAGCAACATGGCCAGGGTGCAGCACCGCCTCGGCATGACCGAGACGGCGATCCGCTCCGCCGAGGACGGTGTCTCGGCCGCACGCGCGTCCAAGAACGACCCCTTGCTCGCCCAGACCCTCTACCAGCTGGGCGTGGTGCTGTCCGGCATCGAAGCCGTCCCCCATCTGCGCGAGGCGCACCGGCTCTACCAGTCCCAGCGGAACCCGCTGTGGGAGGGCTACACCCTGGCCCGGCTGGCCTCCGCCCTGCTCGTCTCCGAGCAGCACACCGAGGCAGCCGAAACGGCCGGCGAATCGCTCGCGATCGCCCAGGAAATGGACTTCGCCTACTGCCAGGGCCTGGCCAACGCCGCACTGGGCGAGGCGTTGCTGGCCCTCGCCCAGCCCGCACGCGGACTCGCGTGCCTCCAGGAGGCACACTCGATCTTCACGCGGCTCGGTGTGCCAGAGGCCTCCCCCGTGGCGGACCTCATCGCTCAGCAGCACACCGAGCCCTTCTCTCCCCCCGCGCCGTGAGGCCTCCGTTCCCCCTCGGAGGACCTCCCCCGTTCCGCGCGTCGGCGCTCCCGCAGCCCCCCGGCTGCGGGAGCGCCCTCAACGCTTCCCCGGCGCTGGACTCCACTGTGCACCACGCCGATTGACGTTCGATAAACGCCCGATAGTCGGTCTGCGGATCGGTGAAACCGCAGGTCAGCGGCTCTGCCCGGCGCGTCGTGCGGCGTGCGGGGCCCGGCGCACCACCCCGGCCCGCACCGTCGTGCTCCCGCAAGCCCGGCCACATCGACCCAAGTACGACGAGTTGGCCGGAAAGGGACCCCACGACGCTGTGATCACGCATATTCTCAGATGCCAGTACGCACACGAGTGGCTGCCGGGAACGCGTCGGGTGCGGTCCGTCCGTGTGCTGCGGGGAGCGTGACACGCCACCACCGGCAGCGGCCCGCGAGGTCGCCGAGGAGCCGGCCGGAGGCCACGGGTGGAAGGGTGCCTCTCAACGTGACGACCGGACAGATATCCGACGCGTTCGGCGTCGGCGAGGACGCGGGGGACGACGAGCCCGAGGTACGGCGGCGCCGGGCGGCCCGGGCCCTGCAGGCGGTCGCCTTCGACACCATCGGCACGGGGTACGGCGAGGCCTTCCCCGCCAAGGACGGACAGCTGGCGTGCGGCCGGCGGCTGCTCGCCGGACTCGAACCGGGGGCCCGGGTGCTGGACGTGGGCTGCGGCACGGGTGAGCCGACCGTCCGCCAGCTGACCGGCGCCGGGTTTCGGGTCACCGGTGTGGACCTCTCGGACGTGATGCTCACCCTGGCCCGGCGGGCGGCCTTCCCCGGCCCGTTCCCGCCGGTGTTCCATCGGATCGACCTGTACGATCTGGCCACCGAGCGCGCGGACCGGGTCTGGAGCGCCCCCGGGCTCGGCCCGGACGGCCGCGGCGGTTTCGCCGCCGTCACCGCGTTCTTCTCGCTCATCCTGCTGCCGCAGGACGAGATCCCGACCGCCCTCCGGCGGCTGCGCGAACTCCTGCGGCCGGGCGGACTGCTGGCGCTCGGTATGGTCGAGGCGGACCTGGATCACGTTCCGCTTCCGTTCCTTGGCAGAGAGCTGCGGATCAGTGGGTATCTGAGGGAGGATCTGGAGCGGGTTCTGGTCGCGGCCGGCTTCGCCGTCGAGGAGTGTTCGGGGCATCCGTACGCGCCGGCCAGTACCTCGCTGCCGCCGGAGGAACAGCTGTTCCTGTGCTGTCGACGCGTCGGCTGACCGCCCGACCGACCGATCGACCGGAAAACCAACCGACCACACCGAATCCAGGACAGGCAGCCGTGCGCGACCAGCTCAAGACCGAGGCGGAGCAGCCGCCCGCCGTCCCGGGCCAGCGCCGCCAGGTCCCGGCCCGGGCGCAGGGCCCGGCGAAGCCGCCGTCCGCGCGGCCGGAGCGCGCCGACGTGGCGGACCGCCTCGCCTACCTCGACTCGGCGACCCGGCGGATCAACAGCGCCCTCGACCTGGGCGCGACGCTGCGCAACATCGGCCGGGTGCTGGTCACGACGCTGGCCGACGCCGCCGTGGTCCACCTGCGCGACCCGCTGCCCAACGTGGAGCGCGAGCCCGGTTTCCCGGAGGAGCTGCGGATCCACCACAGCACGGGCACCCGGATCGGCCGCCGCGGCCGCCCGAGCGGCTTCGACGACCGGCGCCGCTACGGCGCCCGCTCGACCGCCGACAGCGGCCCGGCCACCCCGGTGACCCGCGGCGGGGCGCTCGCGCACGCCCTGCTGAGCCGCCGTCCCGCCGAAGCGGCCGTTCTCGGCACGCCCGGCTCCGAACGCACCGAGGTGCTGCTGCGCGAGCTGTACGGCAGCCGCGGGGTGGCCCGGCTGGCCCCGGGCACCTCCGTGGTGGCCCTTCCGCTGCGCGGCCGCAAGGCCGTCCTCGGGCTGCTGGTGCTGATCCGCCGTCCTCCTGAACGCACCGGCCGCCCGGCCTTCGACGCCGCGGACACCGCGACCGCCGCGCACCTCGCCACCCAGGCCGGGCTGGCCGTGGACACCGCCCTGCGGTACGCCCGCGAGTGGGAGATAGCCAACGAGCTCCAGCGCAGCATGCTGCCGTTGCGCCTGCCGCAGCCGCACGGCGTCCGGCTCGCCCAGCGCTACCTGCCCGGCGAGCGTGGCGCGCAGGTCGGCGGCGACTGGTACGACGCCGTCCCGCTGCCCGGCAACCGGGTCGCCCTGATCGTCGGCGACGTGATGGGGCACTCGCTGACCTCGGCCGCCATCATGGGCCAACTGCGCACCAGCGCCCAGACCTTGGCCGCTCTCGACCTGCCGCCGCACGAGGTGCTCTACCACCTGGACGAGCAGGCCCAGCGGCTCGGCCGGGAACAGCACCTGGCCACCTGCGTGTACGCGGTCTACGATCCGATCGCCAACCGGGTGGTCCTGGCCAACGCCGGACACGTCCCGCCGGTGCTGGTCCGCCCGGACGGGACGGCCGAACTGGTGGAGCTGGACTCCGGGGCCCCGATCGGGGTCGGCGGGGTGGACTTCAACTCGGTCGAACTGCCCGCGCCGCCCGGGTCCGCGCTACTGCTGTTCACCGACGGCCTGGTGGAGACCCGCAGCCGCCCGATCAGCGACGGCCTGGAGGTGCTGCGCGCCCGGATCGCCGCCGCCCGCTGGCAGTCACCCGAGCAGCTGTGCATGGAGGCGCTGCGGATCCTGCCGCCCGGCGACCGCGGCGACGACATCGCCCTGCTCGGCGCCTGCTTCGACGGCATTCCGGCCGGGGACGTCGCGCACTGGTACCTGCAGCCCCGCAACGAGACGCCGGGCCGGGCCCGCCGGCTGGCCGCGCACACCCTGCGCCGCTGGGGGCTGGACGAGCTCAGCGAGGCGACCGAGCTGATGGTCAGCGAGCTGGTCACCAACGCCGTCCAGCACGCGACGCGGCCGGTCACCCTGAGCCTGGTGCGCACCACCCGGCTGCGCTGCGAGGTGGGCGACGACAGTCCGCTGCTGCCGCGCCCGCGCCGGACCGGCCCGGAGGACGAACGCGGGCGCGGGCTGCAGATCGTGGCTCGGTGCGCGGACCGCTGGGGCGCGACCCGGCTGGGCACCGGCAAGGTGGTCTGGTTCGAGCAGCGGCTGCCGCAGCCGTAGCCGGCCCGTCGGCCGCGCGCCCGCCGGAACCGGGTCGGGGTGCCCGGCGGAACGGGTTCCACCGGGCGCCCCGACCGGGTGTCAGACCCCGGCCGGCTCCTTCACCGGCTGCTCCGTCAGCCGCGCGATCAGCTGCTCGCCCTCCATGTCCACCTTCGGCACGACCTTCTCCAGCCGCTTCGGGAACCACCAGGCGGCCTTGCCGAACAGCGCCATCGCGGCCGGCACCAGCGCCATCCGCACCACGAAGGCGTCCACCAGGACGCCCACCGCGAGGGCGAAGCCGATCGGCTGGACGATCGGGTCGTGGCCGAAGACGAAGGCGCCGAACACCGAGACCATGATCAGCGCGGCCGCCGTCACCACCCGGGCACCGCCCTTGACCCCGCCCACGACCGCCTCGCGCGGCGCCTTGCCGTGGACGTGCTGCTCCTTCATCCCGGAGACCAGGAACAGCTCGTAGTCCATCGCCAGTCCGAAGAGCACGCCGATCAGCAGGATCGGCACGAAGCTGACCACCGGGCCGACCTTCGGAACGTCGATCAGGCCGTCCAGCCAGCCCCACTGGTAGACCGCGACCACCGCGCCCAGCGAGGCCCCGATGCTGAGCAGGAAGCCCAGCACCGCCTTGAGCGGCACGAGCACCGAGCGGAAGGCCAGCGCGAGCAGCAGCAGCGCGATGCCGACGATCACCGCGACGAACGGCGGCAGGGCCTGGCCCAGCTTGGTGGAGACGTCGATGTTGGCGGCGGTGGTGCCGGTGACCGCGATGTCCGCGCCGGTCGCCGACTTCAACTCCCCGCGCCGGTCGCGGATCTCGTCGACCAGCGCCCTGGTGTCCTCGTGGTCCGGGCCGGTCCGCGGGATGACGGGGACCAGGGCGGTCCGGCCGTCCTGGTCGACCTGCGGCGGCAGCAGCGTCCGGACGCCCTTCAGGGTCTGCAGCTCGGCTGCCACCCCCTGCACGGCCTGGTCGGGCCGCGGCGCGCCGTGGGCGTCCACGACCACCACCAGCGGCGCGTTGAAGCCCGGTCCGAAGCTGTCGCTGACCAGGTCGTAGGCCTTGCGCGCGTCCGTCCCGACGGCCTGCGAGCCGCCGCCCGGCAGGCCGAGGTCCAGGCTCGCCGCGGGCACCGCCATGACGCCGAGCCCGGCCAGTCCGACGAGCAGCACGGGCAGCGGGCGGCGGACCACGAAGCGGGCCCAGCGCTCACCGGTGGTGGTCCTGCCGCCGGTGCGCAGCGCCCGCTTCCAGACCGGCAGCCGGTCGACGGCGCGGCCGACGAAGCCCAGCACCGCGGGCAGCAGCGTGATCGCGACCAGGACGGCCACCACCACCGCCCCGGACGCGGCCAGGCCCATCACGGTGAGGAACGGAACGCCCGCGACGGCCAGCCCGGCGAGCGCGACGACCACGGTCAGTCCGGCGAAGACGACGGCGCTGCCGGCGGTAGCGGTGGCACGGGCGGCGGCCTCCTCCGGCTCCAGGCCCTCGTCCAGGTGCCGGCGGTGGCGGAACAGGATGAACAGCGCGTAGTCGATGCCGACCGCGAGGCCGACCATCAGGGCCAGCACCGGCGCGGTGGTGATGATCTGGAACGAGCCGGTGAGCGCCAGCAGTCCGGCCATCGCCACGCCGACGCCGACCAGCGCGGTCAGCAGTGGCAGCCCGGCCGCGACCAGCGTGCCCAGGGTGATCACCAGCACCGTCCCGGCGACCACCAGGCCGATCGACTCGGAGCCGCCCTCGATCTGGGCGAACTTGTTGTAGGCGTCGCCGCCGAAGGCCACGTCCAGTCCGGCCGCGCGGGCCGGTTCGGCGGCCGCCTTGACCGCGTCGCGCTGCCGGTCGGTGACGTCGGCGAGCTTGCGGTCGAAGGAGACCAGGGCGATCGCGACCCGCTGGTCCGGTGAGACGGCGCCGGTGGCGTACGGGTCGGGCACCGCGGCCACGCCGGGGACCTGGGCGATCCGGGCGACGGCCCGGCCGACCGCCTCGGCCGCCCCGGGCGCGGCGGCGCCGCCGGCCGCCGGGGCGGCGAAGACGACCTGGGCGGAGGCGTGGCCCTGCGCCGGGAAGGTGTCCTTGATCCGGTCCAGCGTGCTCTGCGCCTCGGTGCCGGGCACCTTGAACTCGTCGCTGGTCTTGCCGGCGAAGGCGCCCGCGGCCCCGCCGATCGCGATCAGCACGGCAATCCAGACGGCCAGGACGGCGCGCCGTCGCCGGAAGCAGAAGCGGCCCAGTCGGTACAGGTACGTGGCCATGGGCGGTCCCTCGGGGTCGGTCAGGGCAGGTCGCTGCCCACCGTACGCGCAAGTTTGTCAGGCGACCAAGTCGAGCGACAGGTGCAATCGACAGGATCGCCTGACGCAGTTGCCCGACCGTGGCGATACCCTGACTGAATGGCTCACGTCCCCGCCTCCGAACGCCGCCCGCAACTGATCCAGGCCGCCATCGACCTGATGGCCCGGGAGGGGATCGCCGCCGGCAGCACCCGCGCAATCGCGGCCGAGCTGGGCGTGGCGCAGGCGACGGTGCACTACACCTTCGGCACCAAGAAGGACCTCTACCGGGCGGTGGTCGAGCAACTGACCGCCGAGTTCATCGGCCACGTCCGCGACGCCTACCCCGGCGAGGGCTCCTTCGCCGAGCAGGTCAGGACCCTGGTCCACGCGCTCTGGGAGAGTTCCACCGGCCCGGACGGGCGCTGCGTACTGCTCACCGAGTTCTCGGCACTGGCCATGCGCGACCCGGACCTGCAGGAGATCATGCGGGCCCTCCAGCAGGAGACCGAGGGCACCGCGACCGAGATGATCACCGCCCTCGCCGACGCTCACGGGCTGCGACTGGCCGCACCCGCCGAGGAGATCGCGGTCCACTTCCTGACCGGCTTCCACGGCCTGACCGACCGCTACCTGTCGCTGCGCGCCCCCGGCGAGCAGCCCGGCCCGGACACCCTGCGGGCCCTGGACGTGCTGGTGGCGACCGCGGTCGGACTCTGCCTGGGCACGCCCGCCACCCCCGGGAACGCGTCCTAGGACGAAGCCGCCGGCTCCCGGGGGCCGACGATCCGGACCGGCAGCTCGACCAGCACCTCACGCAGCGCGGCCGCGAAGCGCTCGTACTCGGCGCCGCGGGCCGAGCCCGGGCGGACGGCCAGCCCGATCCGGCGACCGGGCGGCGGGGCGGCGAAGCGGACGGCGGCCAGCCGGTCGGTGCGCCCGGCCTCGACGTCCAGTGCGGTGGCGGGCAGCAGGGTCACCCCGAGACCGCCGGCGACCAGCTGGACCAGGGTGGAGAGGCCGGCCGCGCGGGTGGTCGAGCCGGTCGGGTCGGCGCCGACCTCGCGGCAGATGTCCAGCGCCTGGTCGCGCAGGCAGTGCCCCTCCTCCAGCAGCAGCACGTCCAGGTCGAGCAGTACGTCGCGCGGGACGTCGATCCGCCCGGCGAGCGGGTGGCCGGGCGGGGCGATCAGGACGAAGTCCTCGTCGAACAGCGGGATGTCCAGGGTCGGCGAGGTCCCGCCGGCCGGGAGCGCGAGCAGCAGGACGTCCAGGCGTCCGGCGGCCAGGCCCTCCAGCAGCGAGGGGGTGCGCTCCTCGTGGACGTGCAGCTCCAGCTCGGGGAAGCGGTCACGGACCAACCGCAGCACGGTGGGCAGCAGGTAGGGCGCGACGGTCGGGATGACGCCCAGGTGCAGCGGCCCGGTGAACGGGCGGCGGGCGGCCTCGACCTCCTCGGTGAGGGCCTGCAGCGAGGCGAGCACCTTGCGCGCGTGCCGGTGCACCCGCTCCCCCAGGGGAGTGACGATCACCCTGCGCGTCGTACGCTCTACCAGCTGCGCCCCCAGCGACTCCTCCAGCGCGGCGACAGCCCCGGAGAGCGCCGGCTGGCTGGTCCCGGTGGCGGCGGCGGCCTCCCGGAAGTGCCGGTGCTCGGCCACCGCGACGAAGGCCCGCAGCTGGGCGACGGTCGGGGTGCGGGGACTGCGGACGGTGGCGCTCGTCACAGTCGGGTCGGTCTTGGCCCCGGCGGACCGACGGGATCCCGGCCGCGACGTGGGAGGTTCGGTACTGATAGCAATCTCCGATCAGACACATCCAGTGTAGCTATTTCCCCGATCAGTCCACGATGTGGAATCGTGATGCGTGTCCGGATTCCGGACAAAAGCTCCCCACACCTCATTTCAGGAGAAGCGAACGTGCTCACGATCGGTGACAAGTTCCCCGAGTTCGACCTCAAGGCCTGTGTCGACCTGGACGCCGCGAGCGCCTTCGCTGACATCGACCACAAGACCTACGAGGGCAAGTGGAAGATCGTCTTCTTCTGGCCGATGGACTTCACCTTCGTCTGCCCGACCGAGATCGCCGCGTTCGGCAAGCTGAACGACGAGTTCGCCGACCGCGACGCCCAGATCCTCGGCGTCTCCGGTGACTCCGAGTTCGTGCACCACGCCTGGCGCAAGGACCACAAGGACCTGCGCGACCTGCCCTTCCCGATGCTGGCCGACATCAAGCACGACCTGATGCGCGCCTGCGGCGTCGAGGGCGAGGACGGCACCGCCCAGCGCGCCGTCTTCATCGTCGACCCGAACAACGAGATCCAGTTCGTCATGGTGACCGCCGGCTCCGTCGGCCGTAACCCCAAGGAGGTCCTGCGGGTGCTGGACGCCCTGCAGACCGACGAGCTGTGCCCGTGCAACTGGACCAAGGGCGAGGACACCCTCGACGCCCAGGCCCTGCTGGCGGGCTGACCCATGGCCCTCGACGACCTGAAGGCCGCCCTCCCGGACTACGCCAAGGACCTCAAGCTCAACCTGGGCTCGGTCATCGGCAACTCCGACCTCCCGGCCCAGCAGCTCTGGGGCACCGTGCTGTCCTGCGCGATGGCCACCCGTAGCCCCGGCCTGCTGCGCGAGCTGGAGCCCGAGGCCAAGGCCAACCTCTCCCCCGAGGCGTACACCGCCGCCAAGGGCGCGGCCGCGATCATGGGGATGAACAACGTCTACTACCGGACGCTGCACCTGCTCTCCGACAAGGAGTACAGCACGATGCGGGCCGGTCTGCGGATGAACATCATCGGCACCCCGGGCGTCGAGAAGGTCGACTTCGAGCTCTGGTGCTTCGCCGTCTCGGCCATCAACGGCTGCGGCCAGTGCCTCGACTCGCACGAGGCCGTCCTGCGCAAGGCCGGCGTCGACCGCGAGGTCGTCCAGGCCTCGATGAAGATCGCCGCCGTCCTGCAGGCCGTGGCCGGTGTCCTCGACTCCGAGGCCGCCCTCGCCGCCGTCACCGCCTGACGCACCCGGCACCACGAGCGGGCCCCTCCCGGACACCACGTCCGGGAGGGGCCCGCCGCCGTTTCCGGCCCCGGCACGCCGGGGAGCCGTCGCTCCGCTCAGTCCGTGGCGGGACGCGCGGGACGGGCCGGCTGGACCGGCGGAACGGCCTGGGCCGGCTCCGCGGGCGGGTTCGGATGGGTGGCGGCGGTGCGTTCGGCGGCTTCGCGGGCGGCTTCGAGCGCGGTGAACACGGCCTGGCCGGCCTCGTTGCGGCGGCGCAGGTGGGTGATCACGGTGTTGGTGACGGCGATCAGCGGGACGGCGACGACCGCACCACCGATGCCGCCGATGATGCCGCCGGCCGCGACGCCGAGGACCACGCCCAGCGGGTGCACCCGGACGGCCCGGCCCAGGATCAGCGGCTGCAGGATGTGGCTCTCGATCTGCATCACCGCGATCAGCAGGATCAGCACCATCAGTGCCGCCCACACCCCGCCCTGGGTGACCAGGGCCATCAGCACCGCGACGGTGCCGGTGACGAGCGCGCCGACCAGCGGGACGAAGGCGCCCAGGAAGATGATCACGGCCAGCGGCATGGCCAGCGGCACGCCCAGCAGGTCGATGCCGATCCCGATGCAGACCGCGTCGATGAAGGCCACGCACACAGTGCCGCGCACGTAGGCGGTGAGCGTCGCCCAGGCCTTCGGGCCCGCGCCGGCCATCGCGAAGCGGGAGTGCCGGGGCAGCCCCCGCAACGCCCAGTTCCAGATCTTCTCGCCGTCGTAGAGCAGGAAGAAGGTGGTGAAGAAGGTCATCAGCACCGCGGTCAGCACCTCGACGGCGATCTGCGCGCCGGTGATCGAGGCCGAGGTGAGCTGGTCGGTGTTGGTGGTGATCGCCTTGGTGATCTGGTCGGCGAAGTCGGTGATCTGCTGCTGGGTCAGGTGCAGCGGCCCGGTGACCAGCCAGTCCTTCAGCTGGTTGACACCGTCCTTGACCTGGGTGGTGACGCTCGGCAGGTTGGTGCTCACCTGCCAGACCACGAACCAGCCGACCAGCCCGATCCCGGCCAGGCCGCTCAGGAACACCCCGCCCGCCGCCAGGGAGCGCGGTGCCCCCCGCCGACGCAGCCAGGACACCGAGGGTTCCAACAGCGCGGCGATCAGCAGCGAGGCCAGCACCGAGAAGGCGACCAGCCGCAGCATGTCGACGACGTAGAAGACGACGTAGAGCGCGGCGCCGAGCAGCAGCAGCCGCCAGGTGGACTCGGCGGCCACCCGCAGCCCCCACGGCACCGCCTCAGCGGGGGTGGCGGGCCGGCCGGGGTGGTACTCGCGGCCGAGCCCCGCGTGCGCGGCGAGTGCGGCCGGGGCCGCGGCGGGTGCCGCACCCGCCGGTGCCTCCGGCGCCGGGGCGGGGTCGGTCCGGGGCACGGGCACCGGGCCCGCCCCCTCCGTGACGGCCGGTCCACGGCCGTCGGTGAGGGCCTGCGCCTCGACGAGGGTTTGCGCCTCGACGAGGGCGCGCCCCTCCGCGAGCGGGTGCCCCTCCGTGAGCCCGGGGACGGGGAGTTCGTGCGGATCGGCCGCCATCGCGGCGCGTCGGCGCCGTTCGATCACGGCGGCCGCGCTCGCCACCACGGCCATGCCCTTGGCCACGGCCTTGAAGGCCTTTCCGCCCCGCGCCATGCTCGCTACCACCGCTCCCCGGCCCGCCCGCCGTGCCCGGCGGTACGCCGCGGGTCCTGCCGCGGCCGTCAGGGATGACGCTACCCGGCGCGGGCACGGCAAGTCCGGCCACCGGTGGGTTCGAGGGGAACACCTCACCTCGGAAATGCGGGCAAATCGCCATGTTCCAGGTGGTTTCGGATGCACTTCGCTGGGGAGGAGTCGGGACGAGACCCCGGAGGCAGCGCCTCCGGGAGCGCCGTGAGCCAACCGCCGGCGGACCGGCCGGTGCGGGAAGCAACCAGGACCCCTTCCCGCGCCCCGCGTCCGCACCCAGGACCGCACCGCCCGAGAGCGCACTGGTCAGCGCAGCCCGGGCGGCGCGGTTCGTCCTTCTCCCGCCGATCCGGGGCGACTCGGGCCCGCCGGCCCCGGGCGACTCCGGGCGACCCGGCCCCGGAACGGCGACGGCCCCCGGTCGCCCGCCCGGGAGGGGCGGGCGGCCGGGGGCCGTACGGAGCGCGCCGCCGGGGCGGCAGCCGTTCCTAGTACCAGTTGTGGGCCTGCCAGAACGACCAGGCGCCACAGGGGCTGCCGTAGCGGCTGTTCATGTAGCTGAGGCCCCACTGGATCTGGGTGGCCGGGTTGGTGCGCCAGTCGGCACCGGCCGAGGCCATCTTGTTGCCGGGCAGCGCCTGCACCAGACCGTACGCGCCGGAGCTCTTGTTGGTCGCGGTGTAGTCCCAGCCGCTCTCGCGCTTCACGATCTGGCTGAAGCACTGGAACTGGGCGTCGTTGCCGACGATCTGCCGGGCAGTGTCCTGGACCGAGCCGGGGCTGACCGAGACCGGGGGCGCGCTGGCGTCGACGGCGGTCATCGCCGAGCGGGCCTTCGACCGGTTGGCGGCCTCGGCGGCGGCCTTGCGCGCGTCGTCGGCGGCCTTGGCCGCCTTGTCCGCGTCGGCCTTGGCCTGGGCGTCGGCCTTCGCCTGAGCGTCCGCGGCCGCCTTCTGGCGCGCGGCCTCCTCAGCAGCCTTCTGCTCGGCGGCGGCCTTGGCGGCGGCGTCGGCGGAGGCCTGCTGGGCGGACGCCTGCTGGCCGATGTTGTCACTGATGGTCTGCGCCTGGGCGCCAGAGGGGACTTCGGCAAGCAGGGTCGCGCCGGCGACATCGACCGTCTGCGTCGTCTTGCCCTCGCTGCCCGAGGCCATGCCCACGACGGCACCGACAGCGGTGACGGCGGTGGCGGAGGCCACAGCGACTCCCCGGACCGAGATCCGAGTCACATGGATTCCTTCCAGCATCGCCCACGCGTGACCGTGCGGGCGCAACATGCCCCTTGGCACGGACCTCCGCACGGTGCTCTGGTCACGGGAGGTGCTGGCCCGGCGTCCGGCCGAGGTGAGGCGACCGGGCGTTGGAATCGGGCGGCGTACGGCTCGTCGGTCTTCAATTGTGTGTCCACCGACCGGAGTTGGCGGACCTTCCGGGGCCTGACTTCCGAGTCCGGAAGCCCTGCCGCGCCGTACGCGGGGCCTGACAGAACCCTCACCATGCCGCACCGGGCACGGTCGACGCAATTCCCGCCCGCGTGGCGCATGTCACATTCACCGCACGGGAGTTTCCCGGACGGAAAGCACTCGATGTGATGAAACGGCCGGGGCCCGCTCCGTCAGGAGCGGGCCCCGCAGGTCGAGTTGACCCTATTGTCCTACTATGCCCTGATCACGGGTGGATGTCCTCCAGCATCTCCGTGACCAGCGCCGCGATCGGCGAACGCTCCGACCGCGTGAGCGTGATGTGGGCGAAGAGCGGATGCCCCTTCAGCTTCTCCACCACCGCCACCACACCGTCGTACCGGCCCACCCTGAGGTTGTCCCGCTGCGCCACGTCGTGGGTGAGCACCACCCGCGAGCCCTGGCCGATCCGGGACAACACCGTCAGCAGGACGTTCCGCTCCAGCGACTGCGCCTCGTCCACGATCACGAAGGCGTCGTGCAGCGAGCGCCCCCGGATGTGGGTCAGCGGCAGCACCTCCAGCATCCCGCGGGAGATGACCTCCTCGATCACGTCCGGGGTGGTGACGGCGGAGAGGGTGTCGAAGACCGCCTGCGCCCAGGGGCCCATCTTGTCCGCCTCGGAACCCGGCAGGTAGCCGAGCTCCTGGCCGCCGACCGCGTACAGCGGCCGGAAGACCATCACCTTGCGATGCTGCCTCCGCTCCAGCACCGCCTCCAGACCCGCGCACAGCGCCAGCGCCGACTTGCCGGTGCCGGCCCGGCCGCCCATCGAGACGATCCCGATGTCCGGGTCGAGCAGCAGGTCCAGCGCCACCCGCTGCTCGGCGCTGCGCCCGCGCAGCCCGAACGCCTCGCGCTCCCCGCGCACCAGCCGAACCCGGCCGTCACCGGTGACCCGGCCGAGCGCGCGGCCGCGCTCCGAGGTGAGCACCAGTCCGGTGTGGACGGGCAGCTCGTCGGCCCCGTCCAGGTCCACCGACGCGTCGTGGCCCGCCGCGAACAGCGCGTCCACCTGGTCGGCGGGGACGTGCAGTTCGGACATGCCCGTCCAGCCGGACGTGATCGCCAGCTCGGCCCGGTACTCCTCGGCGAGCAGGCCCACCGAACTGGCCTTGATCCGCAGCGGCAGGTCCTTGGAGACGACGGTGACGTCGTAGCCCTCGGCCTGCAGGTTGCGGGCGACCGCCAGGATCCGGGTGTCCGCCTCGCCGCCGCCGGAGCGGTAGCCGGCCGGCAGTATCGACACGTCGGAGTGGTTGAGCTCGACCCGGATGGTGCCGCCGAGTTCGCCGACCGGGATCGGCTCGTCGAGCCGTCCGTGGCGGATGCGGTAGTCGTCGAGCAGCCGCAGCGCCTGGCGGGCGAAGTAGCCCAGCTCCGGGTGGTGCCGTTTGGCCTCCAGCTCGGTGACGACGACCACCGGCAGGACGACCTCGTGCTCCTCGAAGCGGGTCATGGCGAGCGGGTCCGCCAGGAGCACGCTGGTGTCGAGAACGTACGTGCGCCGGTCTGGTGTCCGGCGGCTCTTGGAACTGACCACTAGGCCTCCAGAGCGGATGACCCTGCGTCATCCGCGGCAAGCCGGCCTCGCTGCCCCGGTGGCCTCGGGGCCGGACTGACTGGAGTATTCCCAGGCGGGGGGCGGTGCATTCGCGCCCCGGGAGAACTGACGGATCATTGCCGGTGAACGTTTGGCCTCGCCCCGGGGCCGGGTACTCCAGCCCTACGGCGGTCACTTCACCGCGGACCGGCCGACGGGACCCCGGTCCCACCGGCCCGGGGGGCCGGGACTACAGGCCCAGCCGCCGGTGGCGCTGCTCGAAGGCGCGCAGGGCGCGCAGGAAGTCGACCTTGCGGAAGGCCGGCCAGTACGCCTCGCAGAAGTAGAACTCGCTGTGCGCGCTCTGCCAGAGCAGGAAACCGGACAGCCGCTGCTCGCCCGAGGTGCGGATGATCAGGTCCGGGTCGGGCTGGTTGCGGGTGTAGAGGTGCTCGGAGATGTGCTCGACGGTCAGGACCTCGGCCAGTTCCTCGATCGAGGTGCCGCGTCCGGCCTGCTCCTGGAGCAGCGAGCGGACGGCGTCGGCGATCTCGTGCCGGCCGCCGTAGCCGACCGCGACGTTGACCGTGATGCCGTCGATGTCGGCGGTCTCGTCGGCGGCACGCTTGAGCACGTCGGCGGTGTGCTGCGGGAGCAGGTCCAGCGCGCCGACCGGGTGGACCCGCCAGCGGCGGGCGGCGGCCAGGCCGGTGACGGCGTCCTCGATGATGCCGAGCAGCGGGACCAGCTCGTCGGCCGGACGGTCCAGGTTGTCGGTGGAGAGCATCCAGAGGGTGACGACCTTGACGTGGGTCTCGTCGCACCAGCCGAGGAACTCGCTGATCTTGTCGGCGCCGCGCTGGTGTCCGTACGCGGTGGACCCGCCTGCGGCCTTGGCCCAGCGGCGGTTGCCGTCCAGGATCACGCCGATGTGGTGCGGAGTGCGGGCCAGGTGGACCTCGACCCGGCGGCCGTAGAGCCCGTACATCCCGCCCAGCAGGGTGCGCAGCCCCGGCGTCCGTTCGGCGACATCGCGCAGACCCATGTTCCCGGACCCCTCCGTGCTCGTTCAGCTGGTGCGTCACCGCCCCGGCGCAGCCTACTCCGGCGCGCAGGCGCACGGTAAAGCCGCAGGTAGCGGTCTGGTCACGGTCCTGTACGAAGTCTGTCGCGACGGGCGTGCCGGAGGTCGCGCAGGGGTCGTACGGGGGCCGGCCCCGGACCGCGGGGCGGGCGTCGGCGGGCCTCGACGGGCCTCGGCGGTGCGGACACGGAACGGTCTCCGAATCCTTAACGGAACCGTAAGCCCTCGGTTCCCTGCTTGACGACCCGCAATGGTCTAGTCCAGCTTTTGATTCCGGACGGAACGACCCTCCACTCCGTCTCCCCCAGGCTCATCCCGGACCTCCCCTCCCCCACACGCGGCCGCCGCGCCCCCCACCGCGGCGGCCGCTCCTCCCCCAGGAGCGTCACCCCATGGCCCGTACGCTGAACCAGCCCGCGCACAAGCGCCGGCGCAGCCCCCTCCCGGCCGTCGCGGCCGGCGCCACCGCCCTCGCCCTGGCCGGCGGCGGCCTCGCCCTCTTCGCCGGCGGCGCCGGCGCGGCGGTCGGCAACCTGGTCACCAACGGCGGCTTCGACGGCGGGCTCGGTGGCTGGAGCTGCGCCGGCGCGGCGACCACCGTCTCCGCTCCGGTCCACTCCGGCACCGGCGCGCTGCAGGCCGCCCCGGGCGCGGGCGACACCGCCGAGTGCACCCAGACCATCAGCGTGCTGCCCGACACCAGCTACACGCTGAGCGCCTGGGTCCAGGGCCCGTACGTCTACCTCGGCGCACGCGGCACCGGCGGCACCGACCCATCCGCCTGGTCGAACCAGAACGGCTGGAACCAGCTGTCCACCACCTTCACCACCGGGGCGAACGCCACCAGCATCACCGTCTACCTGCACGGCTGGTACGGCCAGAGCGCCTACCTCGCCGACGACGTCGCCCTGCTGGGGCCCGGCGGCACCGGCACCCCGTCGCCGACCGCGACCCCCACGCCCACCCCCACGCCGACCGCGACGACCACCGCCACGCCCACCGGCACGGCGACCCCGACCCCCACCGCCACGCCCACCCCCACCGCGACCGGCACCACCCCGCCGGCCACCGGCCTGCCGGCGCACGCCGTCACCGGCTACTGGCAGAACTTCGACAACAACTCGACCCCGCAGCGCCTGAGCGACGTCCAGAACGCGTACGACATCATCGCGGTCTCCTTCGCCGACGCCGTGCCGACCCGGACCGGCGCGATCAGCTTCACCCTGGACCCGGGCCTGTCCAAGGCGCTCGGCGGCTACACCGACGCCCAGTTCCGCGCCGACGTCAAGGCCAAGCAGGCGGCCGGCAAGAAGGTCGTCCTCTCCATCGGCGGCCAGAACGGCGCGATCACCGTCGGGGACGCCACCGCCGGCGCCAACTTCGCCGACAGCGCCTACGCGATCATCAAGGACTACGGCTTCGACGGCATCGACGTCGACCTGGAGAACGGCGTCCAGGCCGGCCCGCTCGGCGACGCGCTGCACTCCCTGCAGGCCAAGGTCGGCCCCGGCTTCGTCCTGACCATGGCGCCCGAGACCATCGGGATGTACAGCACCGCCGGCGCCTACTTCCAGCTCGCGCTGAGGACCAAGGACATCCTGACCGTCGTCAACACCCAGTTCTACAACTCGGGCGGCATGAACGGCTGCGACGGCAAGGTCTACAACCAGGGCACCATCGACTTCATCACCTCACAGGTCTGCACCCACATCCAGGGCGGCCTGCGGCCGGACCAGGTCGGCATCGGCGTCCCGGCCTCGGCCAAGGCCGCGGGCGGCGGCTACGTCTCGCCGACCGTGGTGAACAACGCGCTGGACTGCCTGGCCACCGGCAACAGCTGCGGCAGCTTCGTGCCGCCGGCCAAGTGGCCCACCATCCGCGGCGCGATGACCTGGTCGACCAACTGGGACGCCGACAACGGCAACGCGTTCTCCAACGCGGTGGGCCCGTTCGTCCACAAGATGCCCTGAGGACTCTTCTTCCCCCGGCGCGCAGCTCCTTGAGGGTGGGGCCCGCGCGTCGGCGGCGGGGCCCGTCGTACCGCTCCGGTACGACGGGCCCTTCCGCGTTCCGTCCCCGCCGCGAGGCGCCGGGCGGGCGCTCGCGCTACCTGGCCAGCACCGCCGTGAGCGCGCCGAGCAGCAGGAACGGCCCCACCGGGACGTCGAGTCCGCGCACCGGGCGCCGACGGACCAGGGCGGCGGCGGCCCGCAGCACCGCCCAGAGACCGGCCAGCACCGCGGCGGCGAACAGTCCGCCGAGCGCCACCGACCAGCCGTACCAGCCGAGCAGTCCGCCCAGCGCGAGCCCCAGCGGGGAGTCACCCGGCCCCAGGGCCCCGGCCCAGACGGCCAGTTCGAGCACCGCGCCGACCGCGAGCGCCACCAGCAGACAGCGCAGCAGCGCCCCGGGGCGTCCGTCGACCAGCGCGGCCACCGTCAACAGCGCGGCCACCCCGCCGAGCAGCGGCAGGGTCAGCCGGTACGGCAGCCGGCGCACCCGCGCGTCGACGAAACCGAGCGCCACCCCGAGCGCGGCCGCCCAGCCCAGCGCCGCGGCCGCCGGCCCGTCCGCCGCGTACGCCACTGCGGCGGCGGCGGCCGCCGCGACCGTCTCCACCGACCACGCGCCCGCGCCCAACCGCTCCCGGCAGCCCGGGCAGCGTCCGGTGGGCGGCAGCAGGCGCACGTCGCGCCCGCACGACGGACAGGCCGCACACCAGGGTTCGCCCTCCGGCACCGCGAACCGGGCGACCAGTCCGCGCAGCGGCGGAGCCGCCAGGAGACCGACCAGTACCGCCGCGACCACGACCGGCACCACCGGCGCACCCCCTCCTCGATCGACGCACCGGCCCCATCCTGCCGCGCCGGGCGGGGCGCCGTCCGGCGCGGCGGATGCGGCGTGCGGTGTGCCGTCCGTCTCGTTCCGGAGCACGGCCCGCCCGCGCTCCTCGCATACGCGGGCATTCCGGACACCGGGCTCCCCCATTGGAAGGCCTGCCGACGCCCCCGCCTGCCGATCCAAGGAGGCCTCTCGGGCCCTGCGGACCACCTCCCCGGAGTCCCGCCGAAGGGGTCCTCCGTACCCCTAAAGTAGGCAGGCATGCAGGTCATCCAGTCCAGCAAGCTCGCCAACGTCTGCTACGACATCCGCGGCCCGGTGCTCGACGAGGCGATGCGGCTGGAGGAGCAGGGCCACCGCATCCTCAAGCTCAACACCGGCAACCCGGCTACGTTCGGCTTCGAGGCGCCCCCGGAGATCCTCCAGGACATCCTGCGCAACCTCGCGAACGCGCACGGGTACGGCGACTCCAAGGGCCTGCTGTCCGCCCGCCGCGCGGTGGTCATGCACTACGAGGACCGCGGGCTGCACGGCCTCTCCGTCGACGACGTCTTCCTCGGCAACGGCGTCTCCGAGCTGATCCAGCTGGCCATGACCGCCCTGCTGGACGACGGCGACGAAGTCCTCGTCCCGGCCCCGGACTACCCGCTGTGGACGGCCTCCGTCTCGCTGGCCGGCGGCACCGCGGTGCACTACCGCTGCGACGAGCAGTCCGAGTGGTACCCGGACCTCACCGACATCGAGGCCAAGGTCACCGACCGGACCAGGGCCATCGTGGTGATCAACCCGAACAACCCGACCGGCGCGGTCTACCCCCGCGAGGTGCTGGAGGGCATCGTCGAGATCGCCCGCCGGCACGACCTGGTGGTCTACGCCGACGAGATCTACGACAAGATCCTCTACGACGACGCCGAGCACGTCCCGCTGGCGACCCTGGCCCCGGACCTCTTCTGCGTCACCTTCAACGGGCTCTCCAAGGCGTACCGCGTCGCCGGCTTCCGCTCCGGCTGGATGGTGCTGTCCGGCGAACGGGCCAGGGCCCGCAGCTACATCGAGGGCCTCACCGTGCTCGCCTCGATGCGGCTGTGCGCCAACATGCCCGCCCAGCACGCGGTGGCCGCCGCGCTCGGCGGCCGGCAGTCGATCCGCGACCTGGTGCTCCCCGGCGGACGCCTGCTCGCCTCGCGCGACGCCGCGCACCGGCTGCTCAACGAGATCCCCGGTGTCAGCTGCGTCAAGCCCAAGGGCGCCCTGTACGCGTTCCCGCGGCTGGACCCGAAGGTCTACAAGATCAAGGACGACGCCCAGATGGTCCTGGACCTGCTGCGCTCCCAGCGCATCCTGCTGGTCCAGGGCACCGGCTTCAACTGGCCCGAGCCGGACCACTTCCGGCTGGTCACCCTGCCCCGCCCCGAGGAGATCACCGACGCCGTGACCCGGATCGGCGAATTCCTCTCCGGCTACGCCCAACCTTGACCTCCCCTTTAACCACGGGCCACCGACCGGACCGTAGGATTCCGGCGCGTCGGCGGCCCGGGTTCCTCTCCGGGCCGTAGGGGGACGGGCCGGTCGGCGGTGTGCCGGGGCCCGGGCCGACGCGGACACCGGAGCGCGCGACCACCCGGAAGAGTCCGCTCCCCTGCCAACACTCCTCCGCAAGGGACCGGTCCGTCTTGACCATCCGCTTTCCGCTCACCCCTGCCCGCGCCGCCGCGGCCGCCGTCGGCGCCGCCATCGCGCTGACCACCGCCCTGCCGGCCACGCCCGCCGCCGCCGCCGGCGGTGGCTTCCGCATTCCGACGTCGAGCACCGTCGTGAACGCCAACTCCGGCAAGTGCCTGGAGATCGCCGACTGGAGCACCGACAACGGCGCCCCGGCCCGCCAGTGGGACTGCACCGGCGGCGCCAACCAGCGGTGGGACTACGTCCCCGACAGCGGCGGCTTCCGCCTGGTGAACCGCAACTCCGGCAAGTGCCTGGAGATCGCCGACTGGAGCCGGGACAACGGCGCCGAGGCCCGTCAGTGGGACTGCACCGGCGGCTGGAACCAGCACTGGAACTACGCCGGCTCGATCGGCGCGCACAACGAGCTCGGCCTGGCCAACCTCAACTCGGCCGACCTCCTGGAGATCGCCGACTGGCGCACCGACAATGGCGCCCCGGCCCGCCAGTGGCAGGGGTCCACGGCCGGCGTCCCCCAGGGCAACCAGGCGTGGATCACCGCCATCATCCGGCTCTGACGGCGAAGCCCGGAAAAACACTACGGCCGGAGTCCCGGTCCGGACGATCTCCTTGGTCGGGGAAAGATCGTCCGGCGGAACTCCGGCCGTCCTGTCGCATCGGCGGGCGCCCGGTTCGTGCCGGGCGGCCGCCTCTCGCTCGGTAGAGGCTCAGGCTCAGCCGAGGCGCGCGACGAGGCTCCGGTACTCGTCCCACAGCTCCTTCGGGGTGTGCTCGCCGAAGGTCTCCAGGTGGGCCGGCACGAGCGCGGCCTCCTGGCGCCAGATGTCGGCGTCCACGGTGAAGAGCAGGTCGAGGTCCTCCTGGGACAGCTTCAGGTCACCGAGGTCGAAGCCCTCGACCGTCGGCAGCACGCCGATCGGGGTCTCGACGCCCTCGCCGGTGCCGTCCAGGCGCTCGACGATCCACTTGAGCACGCGGCTGTTCTCGCCGTAGCCGGGCCAGACGAACTTGCCCTCGGCGTTCTTGCGGAACCAGTTGACGTAGTAGATCTTCGGCAGCTTGGCGGCGTCCGCCTGGGCGCCGACCTTCAGCCAGTGGGCGAAGTAGTCACCCATGTTGTAGCCGCAGAACGGCAGCATCGCGAACGGGTCGCGACGCAGCTCGCCGACGGTGCCCTCGGCGGCGGCGGTCTTCTCGGAGGCGATGTTGGCGCCGAGGAAGACGCCGTGCTGCCAGTCGAAGGACTCGGTCACCAGCGGGACGGCGGTGGCGCGGCGGCCGCCGAACAGGATCGCCGAGATCGGCACGCCCGCCGGGTCCTCCCACTCGGGGGCGATGGTCGGGCACTGCGCGGCCGGGACGGCGAAGCGGGCGTTCGGGTGGGCGGCCGGGGTGCCGGACTCGGGGGTCCAGTCGTTGCCGCGCCAGTCGGTCAGGTGCGCCGGGGGCTCCTCGGTGAGGCCCTCCCACCACACGTCGCCGTCGTCGGTGAGGGCGACGTTGGTGAAGACCGTGTTGCCCCAGAGGGTCTCGATGGCGTTGGCGTTGGTGTCCACGCCGGTGCCGGGGGCGACGCCGAAGAAGCCGGCCTCGGGGTTGATGGCGTACAGGCGGCCGTCGGCGCCGAAGCGCATCCAGGCGATGTCGTCGCCGATCGTCTCGACCTTCCAGCCCGGAACGGTCGGCTGGAGCATGGCCAGGTTGGTCTTGCCGCAGGCCGACGGGAAGGCGGCCGCGACGTACTTGGGCTCGGTGCCGCCCTCGGAACCGGCCGGCGGGGTGAGCTTCAGGATGAGCATGTGCTCGGCCAGCCAGCCCTCGTCGCGGGCCATGGTCGAGGCGATGCGCAGCGCGTAGCACTTCTTGCCGAGCAGGGCGTTGCCGCCGTAGCCCGAGCCGAACGACCAGATCTCCTTGGTCTCCGGGAAGTGCGAGATGTACTTGGTGCTGTTGCACGGCCACGCCACGTCGGCCTCGCCCTCGGCGAGCGGGGCGCCGACGGTGTGCACGGCCTTGACGAAGTCGCCGTCCTCGCCCAGCTGGTCCAGCACGGCCTGACCCATGCGGGTCATCACGCGCATCGACACGGCGACGTAGGCGGAGTCGGTGATCTCGACGCCGTACGCGGCCAGCGGGGAGCCGACCGGGCCCATCGAGAAGGGCACGACGTACATCGTGCGGCCCTTCATCGCGCCGCGGAAGAGACCCTGCTCGCCCTGGAACACCTCCCGCATCTCGGCGGGGGCCTTCCAGTTGTTGGTCGGTCCGGCGTCCTTCTCCTGCTCGGAGCAGATGTAGGTGCGGTCCTCCACGCGCGCGACGTCCGTCGGGTCCGAGGCGGCGTAGTAGGAGTTGGGGCGCTTCTCCTCGTCGAGCTTCTTGAAGGTGCCCTGAGCCACCAGCAGGTCCGCGAGGCGGTGGTACTCCGCCTCGGAACCGTCGCACCACTCGATGCGGTCCGGCTGGGTGAGCTCGGCGATCTCGCTCACCCAAGCGAGCAGCTGCTTGTGGCGGGTGGGCGCGGATGCGCTGAGAGCAGAGATCTCGTACGACACGATCGCTCCGTTTCACGCCATCTCGGCGAAGAGACGGCGTAGCGGGGGTCTGAGGGTGCTTGCAGCGTAGCTCCGGCCTCAAGCCTCCAACGCCCCGAAGCGGCGAAATTGACGCATCTTTTACTACAGTCAGTATGATTACCGGCCAGTAACAGGTCGCTCACGTCCCGGACGGAGTGCGCGGCGCCACACCCCGAATACTCCAAAACGTCCAAGAGTGATGATCACCACTTCCTACGCGTCAGTAACCTACGGATCCGTAGGTAGCGGGTAACATGCTGCGCATGACTGCTGCTGCGCTCGCCGAGCGCCTCGCGGAGGGCCCTGCCGAGAGCGGGGAGAGCAAGCCGAAGTGGCGCGGCTGGCTGCACGCCGGCATGTTCCCCGCCACCGTCGCCGCCGGGATCGTGCTGATCTGCCTGGCCGACTCAACGCCCGCCAAGATCGCCTGCGCGATCTACTCGGTCAGCGCCTGGCTGCTGTTCGGGGTCAGCGCGGTGTACCACCGCTTCGACTGGGGCCCGCGCGGAGACGCCGTCCTGCGCCGGCTGGACCACGCGAACATCTTCCTGATCATCGCGGGCACCTACACGCCGTTCACGATGCTGCTGCTCAAGGGCGCGGACCAGCAGCTGCTGCTCTGGGCGGTCTGGGGCGGCGCGCTCGCCGGCATCGCGTTCCGGGTGTTCTGGGTCGGCGCGCCACGCTGGCTGTACACGCCGGTGTACCTCGCGCTGGGCTGGGCGGCCGCGTTCTTCCTGCCGGACTTCCTGCACACCGGCGGGGTCGCCGTCCTGGTGCTGATGATCGTCGGCGGGGTGCTCTACAGCATCGGCGGCGTGGTGTACGGGCTCAAGCGGCCCGATCCCTCACCACGCTGGTTCGGCTTCCACGAGGTGTTCCACGCCTTCACCCTCGGCGCGTTCATCGTGCAGTACGTCGGCGTCTCACTCGTGGCGTACAGCACGGCCGGCTGAACCCGGCGCACCCCGACGGGCGGTCGAACGGTCCACGGACCGGGCGGCCGCCCGTTCCGCCGTCCAGGGCCGCTCGTACGGCGCGCGAATCTGCGGGCGGCGCGGGTACGGCGGGTGGTCGGCCGCGCCGGGCTCCGGCTGCGGGGCGGGGTCCTGGTGCCGCTCGCGCCCGTCGTGCGCCTCGCCGGGCCGGTGCGCCCCGTCGCCCGGGTGGGCCCCGTACTCCCTGCGCTCGTCGTGTTCCCGGTACGCGGCGTGCCCCTCACGCTCCCGGTGCGCCGTGCGCGCCTCGTGCTCCCGGTGGGCCGCGCGCGCCGGGGGCTCCGGCCGCGCCGCGCCGGCGGAGCGCCCGCGCGCCTGCCGGGCGTCCAGCGCCTCCCGGGCCCGGCGGCAGCGCTCGCAGTGCGCGGCGTCCGGGATGCCGCGGCGCGGACGGTGCCCGGCCGGGGCCGGGGCGCCGTGCAGGGCGCGCCAGCGTCGGCCGACGTGGACCATGAGCAGCACGGTCTCGACCCCGGCGACCGCCAGGACCAGCAGGGCGCCGTTGATCAGATAGGCCGCCACCACGGCCAGCGCGGAGGCCACCACCGCCGCCGCACCCCACGCCTGGGCACTCGCCTGCTTGTCGTCCGCGTCGGCCACTTCGGCTCCCCTTTCCCCGGTGCCGGGCACGTGGTCGGCTCCTGCCGCCCCACCCCTTCTCCGCTCTCGGCACGCGTCGGCCAGCACTGACCGATTGCCACATGGTATCTACCGACAGTCACTCCCCACTGCCCCCGGGCGGCGAACGACAGATCAACGTTGCGTCAATTCCTTGTGTGGAAGCAGCACTTCCAGGACACGTCACGCAGAGTAAGAAGACGATCACATCGTCGCCGGATTGACGGCCGCAATCTTTCGAGGGTTACCCACGTACGAGATGCGGGTGACCGCCGCCGCCATCGCGGCCGCCACCACCGAGGCCCTGCTGCAGTGGGCCGCCGGCGACCGCCGGGAGGACGTTGCGGACCTGGTCGACCGGACCTTCGCACTGCTGGAGAGCGGTTTCGCCGGGGTGTGAGCCCCGCCGCGGCCGCCTCTCCCCTCTATACCGCTACAGAGGGGAGAAGCAGCCGTGCGAGGAAGGGGCAGCGGGGCCCGGTCCGCTCGGCCGGGCCCCGCTCCCCCTCACCCGCGGCGCACGCCCGTCCTCCGCCGCAGGACCGCGCCCGCGCCCGCGAGCGCCGTGGCGCCCAGGGCCGCGGCCGCCGTCACGGCCGGCAGCACCGCACCGGCGCCCGCGGTCGACACCGTGGCGTTCGCGGCGTTCGCGGCGTCCGTGGCGTCCGCCTGGTAGCCGCCGCCCTTGCCCGCCCGGTCGTACGCCGACCCGGGCAGCTTGTCCCCGTACCGCTGGTGCACCAGCTGCTGATAGGCGGCCAGCGTCACTCCGCCTGCGCCGACCGAGCGGCGGGCCTCGTCGTCCAGCGGCAGCACCCGCCCGTCCCGCAGCGCGTACCAGGCGTTGACCTGCGGCTCACGGAAGGCGGTGCCGCCACCGCCGGCCGCCGCCTTCGCCGCGTAGTCGCTCTCGTCGCCGCCCGAGGCGATGTTCACCACCCGCCACGACCCGCCCTGCCGGACCGTCCAGACCGAGGCGGTCTGCCCGTCCGCCGCGACCACCTTGCTGGCGGTGAACTCCGCCTTCGCCACCGGCGCGCCCGGGGTGCCGGCCACGAAGCCGGCGTCCAGGACGTACACCGGCACGGTGTCGCCGGACAGTCGCGGCGCGGCCGCGCTCGCCGCCCGCGCCTCCTCGGCGGCACCGATGGTCAGTTGCGTCGTCGGCGGGACGCCCTTGCGGGCGAAGAAGTGGCCGACCTTGTCGAGCACGGCCGGATCCTGGACGGCGCCGCGGGCCCCGGCCAGCTCGGCGGCGGGCAGCGGCGCGGGGGCCGGGGCGGCCGGCGCGGGTGCGGCGGCCTGCGCGGCCGGGGCGAGCGCCAGTGCGAGGCCGACGGTGAGCAGGACGCCGGCAGCGGCCCGACGGAGGTCACGGTTCTCGGTCATGGCCGCCCTCACGCGCCGATCCGGTACAGGGAGTGGGTCCACGAGAACGTGTCGTTGTTCACGTAGTACCAGTAGTCCGCCCAGTTGTAGCGGTAGTCGGACGGCCACGGGTCGCCCCAGTAGACCCAGTTGTTCCCGGTGTCGTAGCCGTAGAGCACGTGCATGTGCCCGCCGCCCGAACTCCACTGGATGCGGGTCTCGACCGGACGGTTGGCGTCCACCTCGGCCTGCACGGTGCCGTAGCGCAGGTAACCGGTGACGTAGGAGCCCGGGTTGATGCCGACCCGGTCCAGCCCGTTCTGCACGTCGGCCAGTGTGGCCTGGCTGTTGGGGCAGCCGGAGTCGGCCGGGCGGCCGAACGCGGCGTTGCAGAACTGGTTCTGGCTGTAGTCGTAGCCGAACCAGGTGGCGATCGTGTTCCCGCTCGCCGCCCAGCACCAGTTGGTCTGCTGTTGCTGCTGCATGGTGATGTTGAGCTTCTTGTACGTGCCGGTCGGATCCGCCGTGCTGCCGGGCGCGGCGGCCTGGCGCACCTGGTGCGGCGCCCGGTCCTGAGCGGGGGCGACAGCCGTGGGGGCGGCGGCCGCGGGGGCGACAGCCGTGGGGGCGGCGATCGCGGGTGCGGCCGCCGCGGCGGTGAGCGCCGGGCCGAGCACGCCGAGGGCGAGCAGTGAGACCGCTCTGCGCAGCCGTATCCGTGGAACTGGCATGGGGGGATGCCTCCTTGCGCGCGTGGCGCGAAGTGCCGTGTGGGGGGGCGCGGTCCGGATCGCGCCCCGAGCATCGCGCCTCGCCGGGAGGCGGGTCAACGGCCTTCGGACCGGCCCCGGGCGGGGTGTGAACGAGCGGGCCCGGATGTGAACACCGCCCGCGAAACCGCCGCGCAGCAGGCGCGGACCGGTGACAAACCGCCGTACCGATGTGAATATTCACGGTCAAAAGCCGGTCCGTCCGCCGTCAGGAGGCCGCCATCCACCGGAGCGACCCAGCCGACCTCGCCGCCGCCCTGCGCACCGGCCCGTTCCACCTCGCCCTGCGCACCGCCATCGCCGTCCGGGGCCTCGCGCTGCACCGGATCCGCCGCCACCTCGCGCTGCGCGGCGTGAACGTCGGCCTCACCAGCCTCAGTTACTGGCAGCAGGGCCGCCGTCGGCCCGAACGCCCCGAGTCACTGCGCGCCGTCGCCGCGCTGGAGGACGTCCTCGACCTGCCCGAGCACTCCCTCACCCGGCTGCTCGGCCCCCGCCGCGCCACGGACACCGGGCCCGCCGGCCCGCCCGTACGGCCGTACCGCGACCTGATCTTCCCCGCCGCCGCCGTCGACGACCTGCTCACCGCCCTCGCCGGGCCGCGCGACACCGGCCTGCACACCGTCACCCACATCGAGCGCATCCGGGTCGGCCCCGACCGCCGGCTCGCCCGCCGCGACTCCCAGCACGCGCTGCGCGCCCACCGCGACGGCATCGACCGCTACCTCGCCCTCTACCAGGGCGACCCGGGCAGCGACATCACCCGGGTCGGTGTCCGGGCGGAGGAGAACTGCCGGCCCGGCCGGATCCGCCGCGACCGGGCCCACCACCTGCTCGCCGCCGAACTGCTCCTCGACCGCCGGCTCCGCGTCGGCGACACCCACCTGCTCGGCTACGGCTTCGACGACGCGCCCTCCCCGGACCCCGGCTGCGAGTACGTCCGCGGCTTCAACTCCGGTGCGGGCCAGTACGTCCTCCAGATCACCTTCGACCCCGCCGCCCTTCCCGTGCGCTGCCACCGCTTCGCCCTGCACTCCCCGGGCGACGCCCCGTACGAGACCGAGGAGCTGACCCTCGACGGCCACCACTGCGTGCACCTCGTCGCCACCGCGCTGCGGCCGTGCATCCTGGGGATCCGCTGGGACTGGGAGTGACGCCCTCGACGCGCCCGGACCGGCGGCGCCGAGCCCCGGACCGCCGGCGCCGGGCCCCGGTCCGGCGTCCGGCCGACTCCCCTACCGCGCCCGGAAGTCGACGATCAGGCAGTCCTCCACCGGCCGGTACCCGATCTGCTGGTAGATGGAGTTGCTGGTCGGGTTCGCGAGGTCCGTGTACAGCAGCACCTCGGTGGCGCCGCAGGTCATCACGTGGGCCGAGGCGGCGGCCGTGACGGCGCTGCCGTAGCCGCGGCCGCGGTGCTCCACGGGCGTGTAGACCGGGCCGACGCGGGACATCCCGACGAGCACCGGGCTGGTGCCGGCCAGCGCGACCGGCTCGCCCCCGTCCTCCCACAGGTGCAGTCCGCCGGCCGCGGTCTTCTCGTCCACCGCCCTTGGCACGTCGGGCAGTTCGACCTTCGCCTCGGCCAGGAACTCCCGGTACCAGCGGATCACCAGCTCGCGGTCGGCCGGCCCGGCCGGCCGGTGCCGGCCCGCCGGCGGGCGCGGCGGATCGGTCAACCGGCCGAGCCGGTAGAGCCGTTCCTCGACGCGGACGGACTGCTCGGTGCCGGTCGCCGCCGTCCACGCGGCGGCGAAGGCACGGACCGCGTCGGCGGCTCCGCCGATCCCGTTCACGGTCGTCAGCCCCGTTCCGGCGGCGGCCAGGCCGACCGCCAGTTCGGCGGCCGCGGCCTCCGGCATGAAGGAGAGCCGGGGGTCGAACGGTGGCGTCTGCAGGAAGGCGCCCTCGACCGGGCCGCCCTCCTCGGCCCGCCACCAGCCGAAGACCGGCGGGCCTCCGAACACGTCCAGCCCGGACTCGGCCAGCCGGTGCGCGATGGTGAGCAGGACGGTGTTCTCGGCGGGGCGGGCGGCGAGGACGGCACCCGCCCGGGCCCGGAAGTCGTCGAGGGAGGTGCTGAAGGTCCAGGTCATGGCCCATGGTCGCCCCGGCCCGCCCGCTCCCGCCAACGGATATCCGACCGCCGAGCCCGGCCGCCGCCCGCCCGGCCGCCACACCCGGGGCCGCTACCCGACCGCCGTGCCCAGCCGCTCCGCCAGCGCCGCCGGATCGGTGGTCGGCGCGTCACAGGCGAAGTGCCGGCAGACGTACGCCGCCGGCGCGCCGCCGACCAACGGCCGGTCCGCGAGCAGCGGCACCTCGGTCTCCCCCGGCGCGCCGACCGCGACCACCGCGCCCGGTGCCGTCCCCAGCAGCGCCGCCCGCCGCAGCGCGGCCGTGGCCGGGTGCCCGGCCGGGCCGACCACGGCGACCTCGCGCGGCCCGTCGAGCAGCGCCTCCGCCACCGCGAGGCCCCAGCCGATGAACCGCGGCGCCCGCCCCGCGAGCGCGCCGACCACGCCGAGGGCCCGCTCGGCGGCCGTCCGGTGCCGGCCGGAGCCGGTGTAGGCGGCGTAGGTGAGCAGGGCGCCGGCGGCGGCCGTCCAGCCGGACGGGGTGGCGTTGTCGGTCGGGTCCTGCGGGCGGCGGATCAATTCCTCGGCGTCGTCGGCGGTGTCGTAGAGCGCGCCGGAGGACTCGTCGGTGAAGTGCTTGAGGACGGTGTCGAGCAGGCCGCCGGCCAGCTGCAGCCACTCCGCCTCGCCGGTGACGGCGTACAGCGCGAGGAAGCCCTCGGCGGTGTCCGCGTAGTCCTCCAGCACGCCCGCGTTGGCGCCGGCCCGGCCGTCCCGGGAGGTGCGCAGCAGCCGGCCGTCGGGGGTGAGGTGGACGGCGAGCAGCAGGTCACCGGCCTGCTCGGCGGCCTCGACCAGGTCGGGCCGGTCCAGCAGTGCGCCGGTTTCGGCGAGCGCGGCGATGGCGAGACCGTTCCAGGCCGCGACCACCTTGTCGTCCCGGGCCGGCGCGGGCCGCGCGGCGCGCGCCGCGAGCAGCCGGGTGCGGATCGCCTCGTACTCGGCGAAGTCCTCCGGCTCGGAGAGGAGTTGGAGGACGGAGGTGCCGTGCTCGAAGGTGCCGGCGGCGGTGACGGTGAACAGCCGGGCGGCGGTGGCCGCGTCGGCGGGGCCGAGCAGGTCGACCAACTGGCCGGGCTCCCACACGTAGTAGGCGCCCTCGGCGGACTGCCCGGTCTCCTCGTCCAGGCTGTCCGCGTCCAGCGCGGAGGCGAACGCGCCTTCGGGCGTGCGGAGTTCACGCAGCAGGAAGTCGGCCGTGGACAGCGCGACCCGCCGTGCGAGCGCGGACCCGGTGGCCCGCCACAGGTGCAGGTAGGCGCGCAGCAGCAGGGCGTTGTCGTAGAGCATCTTCTCGAAGTGCGGCACCACCCAGCCGGCGTCCACCGCGTACCGGGCGAAGCCGCCGCCGAGCTGGTCGTGGATGCCGCCGCGGGCCATCGCCTCGCCGGTGCGGACGGCCATCTCCAGTGCCGCTTCCGAGCCGGTGCGGGCGTGGTGGCGCAGCAGGAACTCGACCACCATGGCCGGCGGGAACTTGGGCGCGCCGCCGAAGCCGCCGCGGGCCTGGTCGAAGTCCCGGCTGAGGGTCACCAGCGCCTGGTGCAGGTCCGCCTCGCCGGGCGGGTTGTGGGCGCCGGCCGAGTACACGGCGGCCCGTTCGGCGAGGTCGGCCCGGATCCGGCCGGCGACCTCGCCGACCTCCTGCCGCCGGTCCCGCCAGGCGGCGTCCACGCCCTCCAGCACCTGCCGGAAGGAGGGCATCCCGTGGCGGGGCTCCGGCGGGAAGTACGTGCCGAAGTAGAACGGCTCCTTGTCGGGCGTGAGGAAGACCGTCATGGGCCAGCCGCCCTGCCCGGTCGCGGCCTGAACCGCCTCCATGTACACGGCGTCGACGTCCGGGCGTTCCTCCCGGTCGACCTTGACCGCGACGAACCGCTCGTTCAGGTACCCGGCGAGCCCGGCGTCCTCGAAGCTCTCGTGCGCCATCACGTGGCACCAGTGGCAGGCGGCGTACCCGACGGACAGCAGCACCGGCACCCCGCGCCGCCGCGCCTCCTCGAACGCCTCCACCCCCCAGGGCCACCAGTCGACCGGGTTCTCGGCATGCTGCAGCAGGTACGGCGAGGTCGCGTCAGCGAGACGGTTCGGCATGCCCCCATCCTCGCGCATCGGCGGGCGGCGGGGGCCGGTGACTCACTCCTTGGGAGCCTCCGACTCCTCCACGAAGTCGACCTTCTTGAACTGCCGGTTCATCGACTTGGCCAGGAACCAGGTCGCCACGCCGAGGGCGGCGAAGACGACGAAGCCGAGGAGGCCGGGGGTGACCTTGGCGTCGTCGACGGCGAGGTCAGCGGCGAGGTGGAGGAGGTTCACGGAGGCACTCATATCTCTATGGTGGCCCGGCTCACGGGGAGCCGGGCCATCGGGGGGTGGTTCAGTCGCGCGTGTCGGCGGCCTCGGCCGCCAGGCTGGGGGTGCGCAGGCCGGCGAAGAGGTCGTCCTCCGGCAGGTCCACGTCGACCAGGGTACGGGCGAGCTCGTAGTCCTCGGTGGGCCAGACCTCGCGCTGGACCTCCAGCGGCACGCGGAACCACGGGCCGTCGGGGTCGATCTGGGTGGCGTGGGCGATCAGCGCGCGGTCGCGGGTCTCGAACCAGTCGTCGCAGCGGACGCGGGTGGTGATCTCGCGCTCCGTGCGGCCGCTCTTCTCCCAGCCGGCGATCCACTCGCCGTACGGCGACTCGTGGCCGCGCTCGGTGAGGTACTGGTGCAGGGCGCGGATGCGGCCCATCGGGAAGCCGTGGTTGTAGTAGAGCTTCAGCGGCTGCCAGGGCTCGCCGGCCTCGGGGTAGGCGTCGGGGTCGCCCGCGGCGTCGAAGGCCAGCATGGTGATCTTGTGGGTCATGATGTGGTCCGGGTGCGGGTACCCGCCGTTCTCGTCGTAGGTCGTGATGACCTGCGGCTTGAACTCGCGGATCAGCCGGACCAGCGGCTCGGCCGCGTCCTTCACGTCCTGCAGGGCGAAGCAGCCCTCCGGCAGCGGGGGCAGCGGGTCCCCCTCGGGCAGGCCGGAGTCCACGAAGCCCAGCCAGGCCTGCTTGACGCCGAGGATCGCCCGCGCCTCGTCCATCTCCTTGCGGCGCACCTCGTGGATGTTCTCCTCGATGTACGGGTCCCCCTGGAGCTTGGGGTTGAGGACCGACCCGCGCTCGCCCCCCGTGCAGGTGGCCACGAGCACGTCCACACCCTGCTCGACGCACATGGCCATGGTGGCCGCGCCCTTGCTGGACTCGTCGTCCGGGTGGGCGTGCACCGCCATCAGTCGCAACTGCTCAGTCAACGCCTTGCGTTCCTTCCACATCGTCGGGCGTTCCGCGAAGTCCGGGTCAGCCCACCGTACGAACCGCTCACTCCGGGGCCGCGTCGCCGCGGGGCCGGCCCGCGGAAGTCGCCGACACGGCCGAGCCCCGCCCCCGCCGGACCGGCCGCGGGCGTGCCCCTCCTATAGTGACGGACTGGAGGTCCGTCGCATTCCCCCGCATCACCCCGCACGGCCCCTCCCCCAGGAGAGGACAGAGTCCGATGACCGCAGAGACCACCGCCACCCGGCTCCCCGAGGGGCGCTACGGACGCGGCGGCGACCGCGAGTCGGACCGCCGGTTGAAGGTGGTCGGCGCGGTCTGCGGCGTGCTGGGCCTGGGTCTGATCGCCTGGCTGGGCGGTTCCTACCTGCTGCGCGAGACGAAGATCAACGGCTCGGTGCCGACCTTCCAGGTGCTCTCCGACTCCGAGGTCCAGCTCCACCTCACCGTCAGCAAGCGCGACGGCCAGGCCGGCACCTGCACGGTTCGCTCGCAGGGCGACGACCACTCGGTGGTCGGGGTGGCCGACTTCCCGGTCCCGGCGGCCGGCTCCGGCTACGACGCCGTGGTCACCCTGCGCACCACGTCCCGCGGCACCACCGCCGAGCTGCTGGGCTGCACGCCCGCCAAGTAGGGCGCATAGTCGACCGGGCGAGCGGGAATCCGTCAGGGGTCCCGCTCCGCGTCCCGTACACCGCGGCGTAACGCCACCGTCAATGGCGCGTCGGCGCCTCTCCCGCTTGTCCGCAGGACTTGTTACGCTCGTGGTTTCGCCCCTTCCGCACCGGATGGTACGGGAGCGGGCGTTGCTTTGTAGTTGAGACCGATATCACCACCAACCCTGCTGACGACTCACACCCTCAGCACAGCCCGAGCACCTACGAGGAGCACCCGTGACCCAGACCAGCGAGAACGTGACCTGGCTCACTCAGGCCGGCTACGACCAGCTCAAGGCCGAGCTGGATCACCTGACCGGGCCCTGGCGCATCGAGATCGCCCAGAAGATCGAGGCGGCGCGCGAGGAGGGTGACCTCAAGGAGAACGCCGGCTACCACGCGGCGAAGGAGGAGCAGGGCAAGTACGAGCTGCGCATCCGCCAGCTGACCCAGCTGCTGGAGCGCGCCAAGGTCGGCGAGGCCCCGGCCGACTCGGGCGTGGTGGCCCCGGGCATGGTCGTCACGGTCGCCTTCGACGGTGACGAGGACGACCTCATGGAGTTCCTGCTCGCCTCCCGCGAGGTCGCCGGCTCCGACACCCTGGACGTCTACTCCCCGCAGTCCCCGCTGGGCCGCGCGATCGACGGCAAGCAGATCGGCGACGAGGCCAGCTACGAGCTGCCGAACGGCAAGCCGGCCATGGTGAAGATCGTCAAGGTCGTGCCGCACGCCGGCTGATCCGGCCCCGACACGTCGAGGGCGGCCGCGGAGTCGAGGACTCCGCGGCCGCCCTTCCGCGTTCCGGGCGGTGGCCGATCAGGCAGTGGCCGATCAGGCGGTGGCCGATCAGGCGGTGGCCGAACGGTACTTGCGCACCGACAGCCACGAGAACACGGCCGTGATGAGCACCGACCACATCACCGACACCAGCGCCGCGTGCTGCATCGGCCAGGCGCTGTCCACCGGTCCGACCTGGTTGCCGAACAGCACCCGGCAGGCCTGCACGGTGGCACTGAACGGGTTCCAGTAGGCGATCCCCTGCAGCCAGCCCGGCATCGAGGAGACCGGCACGAAGGCGTTGGACACGAAGGTCAGCGGGAACAGCCAGATCAGCCCGGCCGAGGTGGCCGCCTCGGGGCTGCGCACCGACAGGCCGATCAGCGCGCCGATCCAGGAGAAGGCGTAGCCGAACAGGAGCAGCAGGCCGAAGGCGGCGAGCGCGTTGAGCACCCCGTCGTGGATCCGCCAGCCGACCAGCAGCGCGACCAGGCCCAGCACGACCACGATGAACGCGGTCTGCACGAGGTCCGCCAGGGTGCGGCCGACCAGTACCGCGGAGCGGGCCATCGGCAGCGAGCGGAAGCGGTCCACCAGGCCCTTGGTCATGTCCTCCGCGATGCCGGCCGAGGCGCCGGCGGTGGCGAAGGTGACGGTCTGGGCGAAGATGCCGGCCATCAGGAACTGGATGTACGTGTGGGAGCTGGAGTCCGCCCCCGGGATCTTGATCGCCCCGCCCATGACGTACGAGAACAGCAGCACGAACATGACCGGCTGCATCAGGCCGAAGACGACGATCTCCGGGATGCGGGTCATCCGGCGCAGGTTGCGCTTGGCGACCACCCAGGAGTCGTGCAGGGTGGCGGACAGCCCCCGGCGCTGCCTGGGCATCGCCGCGCCGATGGCGTGCTCGGTGGCGGTGCTCATCTCAGCGCTCCTTTCCGGCCGCGACGGCCTGCTTGTCCGGTCCCCGGCTCCCGGCGTCGTCCGTGCCGCCGGGCTTGCCCTTGCCCTTGCCCCGCCCGCGCGCCTTGGGGTCGGCGCCGGCCTCCTCGGTCTCCTCCTCGGCGGCGTGGCCGGTGAGGGTGAGGAAGACGTCGTCCAGCGTCGGGCGGCGCAGCCCGATGTCGTCGATCTCGATTCCGCGGGCGTCCAGTTCGCGGATGGCGTCGGCGAGCACCCGGGCGCCGCCGCTGATCGGCAGGGTGATCCGGCGGGTGTTCTTCTCCACCGTCGGCTCGCTCAGCGCGTAGCCTGACATCGCCGCGACCGCGTCGGCGACCCGGCCGGGCTCGTGCACCACGACCTCGATCCGCTCGCCGCCGATCTGGGCCTTGAGCTGGTCGGCGGTGCCGCGCGCGATCACCCGACCGCGGTCGACCACCGCGATGTCGTGGGCGAGCCGGTCGGCCTCCTCCAGGTACTGGGTGGTGAGCAGCAGCGTGGTGCCCTGCTCGACCAGGGTCTCGATGACCTCCCAGAGCGCGAGCCGGTTGCGCGGGTCGAGGCCGGTGGTCGGCTCGTCCAGGAACATCACCGGCGGCCGGACGACCAGTGCGGCGGCGAGGTCCAGGCGGCGGCGCATGCCGCCGGAGTAGGTCTTGGCGGTGCGGTCCTTGGCCTCGGCGAGGTTGAACCACTCCAGCAGCTCCAGCGCGCGGGCCTTCGCGTCGCGGGTGCTCATCTGGTAGAGCTCGCCGACCATGGTGAGGTTCTCGAAGCCGGTGAGGTACTCGTCGACCGCCGCGTACTGCCCGGACAGGCCGATCAGGCTGCGGACCTTGTTGGGGTGCTTGAGGACGTCGACGCCGGCGACCACCGCGCGACCGGAGTCGGGGCGGAGCAGGGTGGTGAGGACCCGCACGGTGGTGGTCTTCCCGGCGCCGTTCGGGCCGAGCAGCCCGAGCACCGTGCCCTCGGGGACGTCGAGGCTGACGCCGTCCAGGGCTCGTACGTCGCCGAAGGTCTTCACCAGGTTCTCGGCTTGGATGGCTGGCGCCATGGCCTGCCTCATCTCCTCGGACGTATGGAGCGATCTGTCCCACTCTGCCCCGCTTTCGGGCGCGCGGGCGACTCGATTTTCGACCCGCGGGACTCGAACGCGATGTATCGCGAGTCTCCCAGTACGCGATATATCGCGTCAAGGGATGCAGCTCCGCCATCGTTCCAGGGAGAAGCCGCGCCGGACCGCAGCAACGACCGGCAATCAGGCCCCGAACCACCGGCAACTGGGAACCCGGTGGTCACTCCCGCCCCACCGGTCCCACCCGGCATCCGGTCAACCGGAGGACGACTCGCCGGAGACGACGTACCCCGAGTCCCGCAGCTCGCCGACCACCGCCGCGCAGTGCTCCGGGCCCTTGGTCTCCAGGTGCAGGTCCACCTCGACCTCGGTCAGCCCCAGCCGCGGGTCGATCCGCACGTGCGCCACGTCCAGCACGTTGGCGTCCACCCTGGTCAGCACCGCCAGCAGGTCCGCCAGCGACCCCGGCTTGTCCGCCAGCCGCACCCGCAGCGACAGGTAGCGCCCGGCCGCCGCCAGGCCGTGCCGCAGCACCCGCTGCATCAGCTGCGGGTCGATGTTGCCGCCGGACAGCACCGCCACCACCGGCCCCTCGAAGGAGTCCGGCCGCTCCAGCAGCGCCGCGATCGGGGCCGCCCCGGCCGGCTCGACCACCAGCTTCAGCCGCTCCAGGCCGATCAGCAGCGCCCGCGACAGTGCGTCCTCGGAGACGGTGCGGATGCCGTCCGCCAGCGTGTTGACCACCTCGAAGGGGATGTCCCCCGGGCGTCCGACCATGATCCCGTCGGCCATGGTGGCGACGTGCTGCAGCGACACCGGCCGCCCGGCCGCCAGCGAGGGCGGGTACGCGGCCGCCCCGGCCGCCTGCACCCCGACCACCCGGATGTCCGGCCGCAACGGCTTGACCGCCGCCGCGATCCCGGCCAGCAGCCCGCCGCCGCCCACCCCGACCAGGATGGTGCGCACCTCGGGGCACTGCTC
Organism: Kitasatospora sp. NPDC048545; assembly: GCF_040651155.1. Lineage (NCBI taxonomy): Bacteria > Bacillati > Actinomycetota > Actinomycetes > Kitasatosporales > Streptomycetaceae > Kitasatospora > Kitasatospora sp. NPDC048545. The sequence continues at coordinate 13,589 of NZ_JBEZIQ010000030.1, read as the reverse complement.
CAGCACCTCCAGGCCCACGGTCGCCTGGCCGGTGACCACGTCCCAGTGGTCGAAGGGGTGGATGAACACCGCACCGGTCGCCTCCGCGTACCGCTGCGCGGCGAGCAGCGCCTCGTCCACGGTGGCGCCGTGCAGCCGCACGTCGGCGCCGTACTCGCGGGTGGCCGCGACCTTCGGCAGCGGCGCCGCGACCGGCATGAAGACCGTCGAGCGCACCCCCAGCAGCGCGGCCGCCAGCGCCACGCCCTGGGCGTGGTTCCCGGCGCTCGCCGCCACCACCCCGCCGGCCCGCTGCACCGGCGAGAGGCCCGCGATCCGCACGTACGCCCCGCGCAGCTTGAAGGAGCCGGTGCGCTGGAGGTTCTCGCACTTCAGGTGGACCGGTGCGCCGATCAGCCCGGACAGGTACCGGCTGCCCTCCATCGGGGTCACCCGGGCGATCCCGGCGAGCATCTTCTGCGCGCCGCGGACGTCGTCGAGGGTGATCGGCCAGTTGTGCATGTCGCCAAGGTTAGAGGTCCGGACGGCGGCAATCCGGCACGCCGGGCCTGTTCCCGGGTCCGCCGCGCCCGCGTACGCTGCTGCTTCCGAGCCTCCCTCGCCGCACGACGATCGTGAGCCGCGATGACGACGACCTCGCCCCAGGCCACCGACCGCACCGACCCCGTGCACGCCCAACTCCAGTACCAGCTCGCGGTGTTCGCCCGCCGCATGGAACAGGTCCGAACCTCCGGCGGCGGGGTCGGAGCGCTGGACCGGGCCGCCTACCTGCTGCTCGACCGGCTGGAGCGGCACGGGCCGGCCAACGTCAAGGCGCTGGCCGAATCGCTCGGCGTGGACTCCTCCACGGTGACCCGCCAGGTCGCCCCGCTGGTCGCGGCCGGGCTGGTCGGCCGGGTGCAGGACCCGGCCGACCGGCGTGCCGTGCGGCTCGCACTGACCGCCCGCGGCTCCGGACGCCTCGACGAAGTCCGCGACGGACGGGCCGAGTTGACCCGCCGCCTGCTGGCCGACTGGCCGGAGGAGGAGCAACGGGCGTTCTGCGCCCTGCTGGCCCGCTTCAACCACGCGATGGAGTCCTACACGGCGGACCAGCAGGGGCAGTGAACCCCGAGAACCCCGACGGGCTCAGCCCAGCGCCTGCTCGAGGTCGGCCAGCAGGTCGTCGATCGACTCGATGCCGACCGAGACGCGCACCAGGTCGGACGGCACCTCCAGCGCCGAACCGACCACCGAGGCGTGGGTCATCCGGCCCGGGTGCTCGATCAGCGACTCGACGCCGCCCAGCGACTCGCCGAGGGTGAACAGCTGCGCGCGGTTGCAGACCTCGACGGCCGCCTCCTCGCCGCCCGCGACCCGGAACGAGACCATGCCGCCGAAGGCCTTCATCTGCTTGGCGGCGATGTCGTGGCCGGGGTGCTCGGGCAGGCCCGGGTACAGCACCTGGCTGACCTTGGAGTGGCCCGCCAGCAGCTCGGCGACCTTCTCCGCGTTGGCGCTGTGCCGGTCCATCCGGACACCCAGCGTCTTTATGCCGCGCAGCACCAGCCAGGCGTCGAACGGGCCGGAGACCGCGCCCATCGCGTTCTGGTGGTACGCGACCTCCTCGCCGAGGGTCGCGTCGGCCAGCACCAGCGCACCGCCGACCACGTCCGAGTGGCCGCCCATGTACTTGGTGGTGGAGTGCACGACCGCGTCCGCGCCGAGCGCGATCGGCTGCTGCAGGTACGGGCTGGCGAAGGTGTTGTCGACCACCAGCAGCGCGCCGGCGCCGTGCGCGATCTCGGCGAGCGCGGCCAGGTCGGTGATGCCCAGCAGCGGGTTGGACGGGGTCTCCACCCACACCGCGCGGGTGTTGGGGCGGATCGCCTCGCGGACGGTGGCCAGGTCCTGGGTGTTGGCCACGGAGAACTCGACGCCCCAGCGGGTCAGCACCTTGGCGAACAGCCGGAAGGTGCCGCCGTAGGCGTCGTTGGGGATCACGATGTGGTCGCCCGGCTTGAGGATGGTGCGCAGCAGGGTGTCCTCGGCCGCCAGGCCGGAGGCGAAGGCGAGGCCGCGGGCGCCGCCCTCCAGCGCGGCGAGGCACTCCTCCAGCGCGGTACGGGTCGGGTTGGCGCTACGGCTGTACTCGTAGCCGCCCCGCAGGCCGCCCACCCCGTCCTGCTTGTAGGTGGACACCTGGTAGATCGGCGTGACGACGGCCCCGGTCTGGGGGTCTGCTTCCTGACCCGCGTGGATGGCGAGGGTCTCGAAGCCCTGGGGAAGCTGGTGCTCGGTCATGGCTCCGAGCCTAGTGGCCGTACGTCGGCGCGCTCGCCGGAACCGGGAGCACTGGCGGAAACCGCCGCCGCCGCGGGCCGCCGCCGTCCGGAAGTACCGCTCCCGGAATCCGGGGGCCGTTCCGTGCGTTGAATCCGGGGCAACCCTCCCTACCCCGCAGGAGCAGGCCGTGCTGTTCAACCGCCACAAGACCTCGCTCGTCCCCGCCGACCAGGCGCTGCCCGGCCGGGCGGCCCCGTCCTTCGAGCTGCGGGACCCGCACACCGTGCTCGGCCACCCGCTGCCCGGCCCGTACCCGGAGGGTCTGGAGGTGGCCGACTTCGGGCTGGGCTGCTTCTGGGGCGCCGAGCGGACGTTCTGGCGGCTGCCCGGCGTCTGGACGACGCTGGCCGGCTACCAGGGCGGCTACACCCCGAACCCGACGTACGAGGAGGTGTGCAGCGGGCTGACCGGGCACACCGAGGCGGTCCGGGTGGTGTACGACCCGGCGGTGGTGTCGTACGAGCGCCTGCTGAAGACGTTCTGGGAGGCGCACGACCCGACGCAGGGAAACCGCCAGGGCAACGACGTGGGCACCCAGTACCGCTCCGCCGTCTACACCCACTCCCCCGCCCAGGCCGAGGCCGCGGCGGCCACCAGGGACGCCTTCCAGCCGGCCCTGACCGCGCTCGGCTACGGTCCGATCACCACCGAGATCGCCCCGGCCGGCCCGTTCTTCCCGGCCGAGCCGTACCACCAGCAGTACCTGTCGGAGGCCAAGAACCCCAACGGCTACTGCGGCCTCGGCGGCACCGGCGCCGCCTGCCCGATCGGCGTGGCCCGCACCCGGGGATGACCCGCTCCGCGCCTCCCGGGGAGCGGCCACCCACGTGACCGCTCCCCGATCCGGGCGCAGACTGGAAGGGCCAGCAGGGGCGGTGCGGCCACCGCCGGCGGCCGGGCCGTCCTCCCTCCGGGGAGAGGAGTGCGCCATGTCCGGTCTGGTCCGCAAGAGCTTCGAGGATCCCGAGGAAGTCCGTCCCTTCGAGGAGGGCACGGGCGAGCTGCGCCTGGTCAACCTGGATGCCGGCCCGGTGGGCCGGGCCGTGTTCGAGCCGGGCTGGCAGTGGTCCAAGCACGTGAAGCCGATCGCCAAGACCGACAGCTGCCAGGCGGCCCACACGGGGTACGTGGTCTCCGGCCGGATGAAGATCGTCATGGACGACGGCCAGGCGGAGGAGTTCGGCCCCGGCGACTACATGATCTGCGCACCCGGGCACGACGCCTGGATCCTGGGCGACGAGCCGTGCGTGGTCATCGACTGGCAGGGGTTCGCGGACTACGCGAAGCGCTGACCGAACGCGGACCCGGCTCCCCGGGCGGACGCGGGAACGGTCCGCCCGGGGAGCCGGGTGTCGGCGGCCGACGGGGTGCCCGGCCGTGCGGATCGGACGGCGGGGATCAGGCGTCGGGGGTCAGGCGTCGGGGGTCAGGCGGCGCTGCCGGCCTTCCAGTCGGCCCAGCTCAGGTTCCAGCCGTTCAGGCCGTTGTCCGGGGCGACGGTCTTGTCGCCGGAGTTCACGACCTCGACCACGTCGCCGACCATCGAGGACTTGTAGAACTTGTAGCCGTCCGAGTCGGCGTCCTGCGCGCCCTTGGTGTCCTGCAGGCCGACGCAGCCGTGGCTGGTGTTCTGGCCGCCGAAGATCGACGGCGGGGACCAGTAGTTGCCGTGGACGAAGGTGCCCGAGGTGGTGAGGCGCTGGGCGTGCGGCACGTCGGCGATGTCGTACTCGCTGCCCAGGTTGACCGTCTGCGAGTTCATCCGGGTCTGGGTGTACTGCTCGGAGATGACCATCTTGCCGCCCCAGGTGGTGTGCTCGGGCGAACCACCGGAGATCTTGTAGACGGCGCTGACCTGGCCGTCGGTGGTGACGGTGAGCTTCTTGGTGCCGAGGTCGGCGACGCTGGTCTGGGCGCGGCCGATGGTGAAGGCGATGTCCTTGGACTGGGTGCCGTACACGCCCTTGGCGCCCTCGACGTCCTTGAGCCGGAGCTTGAGGGTGACCTTGGTGCCCTTGGCCCAGTACTCCTGCGGCCGGAAGTCGAGGCGGGTGCTGGAGAACCAGTGGCCGACGATCTCGACGCCCGGCTCGGCTATCACGGTGATCGCCTGCTGGACGGCCTTGCGGTCGGTGACCGGCTTGCTGAAGTTGATCGAGACGGGCATGCCGACGCCGACCGTCGAGCCGTCCTCGGGGGTGAAGTAGCCGACGAAGGTGTTGGCCGGGGTCGCCGTGGTGAACACGGCGTTGGCGTCCGCCTCCAGCTTGTCCTTGTCCACGGCGACGGCGGCGACGGTGTACTTGGTGCCGCTGGCCGGGGCAGCCGCCGAGGTCCAGCTGGTGTTGTCGGCGGAGAGCTGGCCGGCCAGCTCCTTGCCGGTCGAGTCGGTGACCTTGACGGTGCTCAGCGTGCCGTTGGCGACGGTGATCTTGACCGGGTCGCTGAAGCTGGCGGCGGCGGCGCCGTCGGCGGGGGTGACGGTGATCACGGCGGTCGAGGTCTTCGGGGTGCTGCTGCTTCCGCCGCCGGAGCCCTGGCCGGAGCCCGCGCCACCGCCGGAGCCACTACCGCTGCCGCTGCTGCCGCCGCTGTTGTCGTTGCAGGCCGCCAGCAGGAGCACGGGAGCCCCGATCAGCCCCGCGAGCACACCGCGTCGGCTCCAGCTTCCTCCGGCCGCCCGCCCCTGACCGTCCCGTGCCGTCACGTCGCGTCTCCCTGCTGATCATCCCGGGCATTTACGGATACAGAAACGCAATCCGCCCGTTCACGGTTCCACCACCGAAGGGTAAGCGATCGTATGAGATGACCCAACTTGCCTCCGAACAGGGACAGAACGCCCGGTCTGCCATGGCAGACCGGGCGTTCCCGGGCGGTGACGGCGTGCCGTCGTTACTCGGCGGAGCTGTCCACCGCGTACTCGTCCCACTCCTCGTTGTCCGGGTCGAACTCGGTCTGCGCCGACTCCCAGGTCGCCGAGGCGAGCTCCACCCCGGGGACGTCGCCGAGCAGCGCGACGGGGTCGATGAAGTGCGCGAGCGAGCCGGACGGGTCCACCTCGATGGCCTCGACGGACTGGGCGCGCTCCTCGTCGTCGAGGTAGTCGTCCTCGGTCACCGCCTGCAGGGCCGCCGCCTTGAGGGCGCCCTCGTCGGTGATCTCCGCGATGAGCTCGATCTTGACCCGGACGTAGCGCGGGGCGTCCTGGTCGGTCGTTTCAGTGCTGGTCATGCGTGCGAGCGTACGGGAACGGACGGCCGCCGACGCACAGCGCGGGAGCCATCGGCGGGCGGACCGGGCCCGGAACGGACGGAAGGGGCCGGTCCCTCGGAGAAGGACCGGCCCCACCGTTCCCCCGCATGGACTCCCCCACCCGGGAGCCGCGGGGACGCGCCGTACGGCGCGGTGCGGCCGCGGGAGCCGCCACACCCTGTGGACCGGCCGAAGCCGGGCAGGGGCGGGACGACGGCGCCTCCCGCGAGGGAGGACACAGCGGCCGGGTCAGGACCGCCCGGTGTGCCCGGAGTCGACCGCGGTCGCCGGGGAGCCGCTCCCGGACGGTTGCCGTCGCCTCGTTCGGCGTCGTGCCGTTGACCACAACGATGCCGGAGCCGTGTTAACCACGTGCTGCGGGCAGGTGACGCCGGTGTACCACTTCGCCCGTGGACGAATCCTCCGGATCCGTCCACGGGCGGGCGGCGGTGACCCCGGGTCAGTGCGCGGCGCGGCCGGTCAGGTAGCCCAGCAGGTCCTGGCGGGTGACGATGCCCTGCGGCTTGCCCTCCACCAGCACGACGGCCGCGTCGGCCTTCTCCAGCACGGTCATCAGGTTGGTGACGGTCTCGCCCGAGCCGACCACCGGCAGCGGCTTGGACATCACCTTGTCCAGCGTGTCGGTCAGCTCGATCTCCTTGGCGAAGATGCCCTCCAGCAGCAGCTTCTCCACCACCGAGCCGATCACCTCGCCGGCCATGATGTCCGGGTGCCCGGCGCCCGGGGAGACCACCGGCATCTGCGAGACGCCGTACTCGCGCAGCACCCGGACCGCCTCGGCGACCGTCTCGTTGGGGTGCATGTGGACGAACTGCGGGACGCCGCCCTGCTCGATGGACTCCTTGCGGGCCAGCACCTCGCCGATGTGCGCCTCGTCGGTGGACGAGGGCAGGAAGCCGTAGTCGGCCATCCAGTCGTCGTTGAAGATCTTCGACAGGTAGCCGCGGCCGCCGTCCGGCAGCAGCACGACCACGACGTCGTCCGGCCCGAGCCCGCGGGCGACCTCCAGCGCGGCCACCACGGCCATGCCGCAGGAGCCGCCGACCAGCAGGCCCTCCTCCTTGGCCAGGCGGCGGGTCATCTGGAACGAGTCCTTGTCGGAGACGGCGACGATCCCGTCCGCGACCGCGCGGTCGTAGGCGGTCGGCCAGAAGTCCTCACCGACGCCCTCGACCAGGTACGGGCGGCCGGTGCCGCCCGAGTAGACCGAGCCCTCGGGGTCGGCGCCGATCACCTTGACCTTGCCGCCGGAGACCTCCTTCAGGTAGTTGCCGGTGCCGGAGATGGTGCCGCCGGTGCCGACGCCCGCCACGAAGTGGGTGATCTTCCCGTCGGTCTGCTCCCACAGCTCCGGGCCGGTGGAGTGGTAGTGCGAGGCCGGGTTGTCCGGGTTCGAGTACTGGTCCGGCTTCCAGGCGTTCGGGGTCTCCCGGACCAGGCGGTCGGAGACGTTGTAGTAGGAGTCCGGGTGCTCCGGGGCGACGGCGGTCGGGCAGACGACCACCTCGGCGCCGTACGCGCGCAGCGTGTTGATCTTGTCGGTCGAGACCTTGTCGGGACAGACGAAGATGCACTTGTAGCCCTTCTGCTGGGCCACGATCGCCAGACCGACACCAGTGTTGCCCGAGGTCGGCTCGACGATGGTGCCGCCCGGCTTGAGGGCGCCCGAGGCCTCGGCGGCCTCGATCATGCGCATCGCGATGCGGTCCTTGACCGAGCCACCGGGGTTGAAGTACTCGACCTTCGCCAGCACCGTCGCGCTGATGCCCTCGGTGACCTTGTTCAGCTTGACCAGCGGCGTGTTGCCGACCAGGTCGATGATCGAGTTGTGGTACCGCACGGGGGTCCTCCCGGTCTGTGGGCATGCGAGTGCTTGTGCTTTCGGTACTGCAAAGCCTAGGCCGTGGCACGCACCCCAGCGCCCCCTCTTGTCCACCTCCTCCAAGGAGCCGCCCCGGCACTCCTCCGGCCCGGCGGCCCCTCCTCCCCCGCGGCCCGCCCGGCCGACCCTCCGCGCGGCGCCCCGCCTCCCCACCAATGGCCCACCGGCACCGGTACTCCCTACCCCCGCGCGGGTAGGAGGGGTGTACGGCCCCGCCGGGGGCGGCACGAGGACGCGAAGGGGGTGCCGGATGCCAGGCGCACACGACTCGCGGGCCCGGGTGGCCCGGCGGATCGCCACCGCGGCGGCGTACGGCGGCGGCGGACTCGGACTGCTCGGCGTGGGTCTGGTGGGCCTGCTGCTGACCGAGAGCAAGCTCGCGATCCAGGCCATCGGCGTCCTGGAGACCCACCCGCCCAAGGCCGACGGCGTCTACGGCGAGGCCTTCGCCGACGGCGCCACCACCCCTCAGCCGCCGCTGGTGCTGGCCGTCCTCGGCGACTCCACCGGAGCCGGCCTCGGCGTGGCGCGAGGCCGGGAGACCCCCGGCGCCCTGCTCGCCTCCGGCCTGGCCTCGGTCGCCGAGCGCCCGGTCCGGCTGGTCAACGCGGCCCGCTCCGGCGGGCGCTCCGCCGACCTCTCCAGCCAGCTGGAGCAGGCGCTGCGGCACCGCCCCGACGTCGCGGTGATCATGATCGGTGCCAACGACGTGACCCGGCGCAGCCCGGCCCAGCTGGCCGTCCGCCAGCTCGGCGAGGCCGTCGCCGCGCTGCGCGCCAACGGCTGCGAGGTGGTCGTCGGGACCTGCCCGGACCTCGGCACGATCAAGCCGGTGCGCCCGCCGCTGCGCTGGGTGGCCCGTCGGCTGAGCCGGCAGCTGGCCGCCGCGCAGACCATCGCGGTGGTGGAGGCGGGGGGCCGGACGGTCTCGCTGGGCTCGCTGCTGGGCCCGGAGTTCGCCGCCCGCCCGGAGATGTTCGCCGCCGACCGCTACCACCCCTCGGCCCAGGGCTACGCGACCGCGGCGATGGCCGTGCTGCCCTCGGTCTGCGCCGCGCTCGGCCTCTGGCCGGAGGAGGAGCGGCCGACCGCGCCGGTTCCGGGCGGGACGGTGCTGCCGGTCGCGGTGGCCGCCGCGGCGGCGGCCGACCGGGCGGGCACCGAGGTGGCGGCCGTGGAGGCGGAGGGCACGGGCCGACGCTGGGCGCTGCTGCGCCGGCGGCTGCGGATCGGCCTGCCCGGCTCGGTCGTGGCCGTGGTGTCCCACCCGGACCACGGCCCGGACCGGGACACAGCGCACGGCCCGGGGCAGGCTGCGCACCCGGGCCCGGCGCACGACCCGGCGCGCGGCTCGGGCCAGGGCCCGGACCAGGGCACGGACCAGGGCACGGACACCCCCGCGGGCCCCGGGAATACGTCGGCCAGCTCACACGCTGGGGCGGATGACGCTTGACCTACCAAGCGGTAGCTTTCCTCCCGGACGTCAGGTCCGCCGTCACCCAGCGAGGAGCCCGTCATGCCCGAAGCCGTCATCGTCAGCGCCGCCCGTTCGCCGATCGGCCGGGCCTTCAAGGGCTCGCTGAAGGACGTCCGCCCGGACGACCTGACCGCCCACGTCATCCAGGCCGCGCTGGCCAAGGTCCCGCAGCTCGACCCGCGCGAGATCGAGGACCTGATGCTCGGCTGCGGCCTGCCCGGCGGCGAGCAGGGCCACAACCTGGCCCGCATCGTGGCCGTCCAGATGGGCATGGACCACCTGCCCGGCGCCACCATCACCCGCTACTGCTCGTCCTCGCTGCAGACCACGCGGATGGCGCTGCACGCGATCAAGGCGGGCGAGGGCGACGTCTTCATCTCGGCCGGCGTGGAGACCGTCTCGCGCAGCATCCACGGCACCTCGGACGGCATGCCGGGCACCATGAACCCGCTCTTCGGCGCGGCCCAGGCCCGCACCGCCAAGCGCGGTGAAGAGGGTGGCGGCGAGTGGCACGACCCGCGCGAGGACGGCCTGGTGCCGGACGCCTACATCGCGATGGGTCAGACCGCCGAGAACCTGGCCGCGCTCAAGGGCATCACCCGCGCCGAGCAGGACGAGTTCGGCGTCCGCTCGCAGAACCTCGCCGAGGCCGCCATCAAGGCCGGCTTCTGGGAGCGCGAGATCACCCCGGTGACGCTCCCGGACGGCACCGTGGTCAGCACGGACGACGGCCCGCGCGCCGGCGTCAACCTGGAGGGCGTCTCGGGCCTGAAGCCGGTGTTCCGCCCGGACGGCACCGTGACCGCCGGTAACTGCTGCCCGCTGAACGACGGTGCGGCCGCGCTGGTCGTCATGTCCGACACCAAGGCCCGCGAGCTCGGCATCACCCCGCTCGCCCGGGTGGTCTCCACCGGCGTCAGCGCGCTCTCCCCGGAGATCATGGGCTACGGCCCGGTCGAGGCCTCCAAGCAGGCGCTCAAGCGGGCCGGCCTGACCATCGACGACATCGACCTGGTCGAGATCAACGAGGCCTTCGCCGCCCAGGTGATCCCGTCCTACCGCGACCTGGGCGTCGATCTGGACAAGCTGAACGTCAACGGCGGCGCCATCGCGGTCGGCCACCCCTTCGGCATGACCGGTGCCCGGATCACCACCACGCTGATCAACTCCCTGCAGTGGCACGACAAGCAGTTCGGCCTGGAGACCATGTGCGTCGGCGGCGGCCAGGGCATGGCGATGGTCATCGAGCGCCTCAGCTGACCCTCCCCGCAGCCTCCGAAGGGTCTGGACCACCCATTTGGAGTGACGGAGCGTAATTGAGGGCCGGATCACACCGCGAGGTCGATCCGGTCCTCTTTTCGTTCGTTTCCAGCCCGGAAATCGACACTGCGGAGCGGATCAACTCCACTGCGTAGAACGGTGTTACCTAACAATTTGGGGACAAGAGCGAAAGTCTGGGACAAATTAGACATTCGCCACTGCGGTAACAGCCCCGGATGCGGCAGTGTGGAGACGTAACCCCGTTCCGCTCCTCGCTAGGAGTACGTTCCGTGAGCGCCGTCTACACCATCCTGCTGCTGATCCTGATCACCGTGTCGACCGCCGTGCTGCTCCGTCTCCGGGCAATCTCCCGCCGACTGGACGCCCAGGCCGCGGCCCCGGCCGTGCCCGCACCGGTGGACGAGGCCGCGATACGCCGGGCCGTCGCCGAGGCGCTCGCCGCCGACCGCGAGCGGGAGATCACCGAGGCCCGGGCGTTCTGGGCCGAGCAGGAGGCCCGCGCGGCCGAGGACGCGCCGCTGTTCGACTCCCCGTTCACCGGTGTCTTCTCCGGCACCGACGAGTGGCCGCTCTTCTTCCCCCGCCCCACCGGCCCGCAGGACGCCGCCGACAACGCCGGGACGATGGACCCGGAGTTCGGCGAGGCGCTGCGCTCCGCACTGGAGGACCTGATCAACGAGGGCGGCACCGGTCCGGCCGAGACCGGCACCGAGGGCGGCGCGCCGCTGCGCCCCGGCCACCCGGCGGGCGAGACCTCGAAGGACGCCCGCGCCCGCCGCGAGGCCGACCTGCTGGCCACCGGCCTGGAGGCCGGGCTGCTGGACACCGACCCGCTCGTCGAGGAGGCCCCGGTCGCCGCGCCCGACCCGCGCCGCCACCCCTCGCACCCCGACTTCGTGCCGAGCCAGGCCCCGTCCCGCGAGTGGACCGACAACCGGCTGGCCGCCCTCGCCGAGGAGGGCGTCGCGCTGACCGACGTCCGCCCGGGCCCGCTGGGCACCCTGGACGTGTACGGCTTCGCCGACGGCACCACCTTGTGCGTGGCCCCGGGCGACCGGGAGGCCGCCTACCGGCTGATCGACGCGGTCCGTGCCGGCGAGCACGTGCGACTGCTCGGCGGCTCGCGCTTCTCCGGCTCGTACTCGCTGACCTTCTCCACTGACGAGGAGGCCGTCTACGTGCTCGCCGACCGGGTGGTCGCCAGCATCTGACGCCGGGTCACCGGAGCCCGCCGGTACTCACCGGCGCGCTCCCGCACCTCACGCCGAAGGCCGACCGGATCACGGGGTTACCGATCCGGCCGGCCTTCGGTGCGTCCGGCTCCGGGCGCCTCAGGCGCAGAGCGCCGCCGTCCCGCGCACCGCCGCGACCGCCCCGGCCAGCACCTCGCCCACCACGGCGGGCCCGCCCGGCAGGGCCACCTCGGCGCCCTCCGGCAGTGCCGCGAGCGCGGCCGCCAGATCGTGCCCGGCGACGGCCAGTTGGTCCCCCGCCGCGAACGCCCCGGCGTCCGGGAAGTCCCGCTCCGCCCCGCCCTCCGCCGTCAGCGCCAGCGCGGCCAGCCGCCGGGCCAGCTCCAGCGCGGCGGCCGCCCGCGAGGGGTGTCCGGGTACGGCGCCCAGCAGCTTGCTCTGCGGCAGCGAGCGGAAACGATCCGCCAGTGAGTCGACGGCTTCGACCAGGGGCTGTACGTCCAGGGGGTGTACGTCCAGGGGGTGTACGTCATGCATGGCAGCGAGCCTAGGCGAAAAGCCGCCAGGCCCCGGAGCGGGTGGCTCCGGGGCCCGGCGGCAGTGGTTCACCACGGGAGACCGGGTCAGTCGTCGCCGCGCAGGATCGCGATCAGCCGCAGCATCTCCATGTAGATCCAGACCAGCGAGAGGGTCAGCCCGAAGGCGGCCCGCCAGGACTCCTGTTGCGGGGCCCCCTGGGCGATGGCCGTCTCGATCTCCGCGAAGTCCAGCGACAGGAAGAAGGCGCCCAGGCCGATGCCGACCAGGCCGACCACGATGCCCAGCGGGCCCGAACGCAGGCCCATGTCGGCGCCGGCCAGCGACGCGACCATGTTGACCAGCATCAGCAGCACGAAGCCCATGGCGACCGCGATGCCGATCCGGGCGTAGCGCGCGGTGACCCGGATCCTGCCGCTCTTGTAGGCGAACAGCATCGCCGCGAAGACCGCCGCCGTGCCCAGCACCGCCTGGATCACGATGCCGTTCAGGATGGTGTTCAGCGCGTGCGACCAGGCGCCCATCGCGAAGCCCTGGAGGGCCGCGTAGGTCAGGATCAGCGGCGGGCTGACGCTGCGCTTGAAGGAGGCCACCAGGCCGACGACCATCGCCACCAGGCTGGCGGCGATCGCGAAGCCGTAGTTCTCGAACGGCAGCGCGAACCAGGCCACCGCGCCCGCGCCGACCAGCGTCAGCAGCGTCATGGCGGTACGGGCGACCACGTCGTCGAGCGTCATCCGCCCGGTGGCCGTCGGACCGGCCGACGGACCGTTGTACATCTGGTAGAGCTGCTCGTCGGTCAGCGGCGCCTGACCCTGCGGCTGCTGGGCGTACTGCGTCCCGGCGTAGGGGTTCCCGCCGTACGGGTTCCCGGCCTGCGCGGTGTTGCCGAACCCCGCGTAGCCGGAGTCGCGGGTGAAGGACCCCTCCCGCGAGAAGACCGGGTTGCTGCTTCTCATTGCTCATTCCCTCCGTGGCGGCACTGCGCCGCCCACGCACAAGGGTAATGGCCTGGCAAAAATTCCGGGATACGCCGCGAGGAGGATCCGGTGAACGACGCCCGGCGGGGGAGCCGTCGGCGCCCCCGCCGGTCGACCGGTGCCCGGAGCCGGACTCGAACCGGCACGGCCTCGCGGCCAAGCAGTTTTAAGCTGCCCGTGTCTGCGTTCCACCATCCGGGCGTCCTGCGAAACCACCCTGAGCCTAGTCTCCCGGCTCGCCCTTTCGCATGTTCCCAGCCCCGGAAGTTGTCATGTTTCCTTGCCATCTGACGAACTGTTCGGGATTCGGCCACGAAGGATAGTGCTTCCGGCCACCCCCCGGCCACCGCCCCTCCCTCAGGGTTTCCGTCATACCGCAGGAGGACGGTCCCGCTCTCCCGTACGCCCAGCGGTGGTCGGGCCAACCGTCCGGCGGAGCGACGCCAGACCATGATCACGTCGCGGAGCATGGAGGTACAAGTCCACGAGCACAAGGAGCCCCCCGTGACCACGTCGACCGCAACCGCCGTCCGCCCCGGTGTGGCGGCCGCCCGCGCCACCGGCCTGAACAAGGTCTACGGGGAGGGGGAGACCCGCGTCGTCGCCCTCGACAACGTCAGCGTCGAGTTCCCCCAGGGCGA
>NZ_JBEZIQ010000029.1:0-128514 GCF_040651155.1 Kitasatospora sp. NPDC048545 | reverse complement strand
CAGCCTCGACGCGAACTCCTTCCCCCCGTCCCCCTACATCCACGCCTACAACGCGGACGGCAAGGAGATCTACAACCAGAAGACGCAGCCCACAGCCAAGAACACCCGCCCGTAGGCGCCACCTCAGGCACTTGTCATTCTCTCAGCCGCAGTGCCGCGGGTGATCGGGCGAGCGGGTTCCGGCGTGGCCGACGCGTGAACCGCGCGTCGGCCACGCCGGGTTGCGGGCGCCGCGCCGACCGGCCCGTCAGTGCGGCGGGATGATGCCCGTCAGCCAGCGGAAGGTGGGGACGACCAGCGGCTTCCAGGTCGAGGTCAGGTGCGCGCCGGTGGTCTCGAACGGGGTGACGGTGGTCGGGCTCTTCGCCGCCTGCTGGAGGGCGGTGGCGTCCTCCAGCCCGTCGCCGCGCCTGCCGGTGACGTAGAGCGCGACGTTCGGCGGGGTCGCGGCGTGGGTGAGGATGTGCAGCGGGTTGGCGCTCTCGCGCATCTTCGGGTCCTTGGCGGTCAGTGAATTCGGCTCGCCGGCCGGGTCGTTGTAGCCGGACATGCTGATCGCGGCGCGGTAGCGGTTGGGGTGGAGGAGCGCGAGGCGCAGGGCGCAGTGGGCGCCGGCCGAGTAGCCGGACACGGCCCAGCGGTCGGAGGTGGTGTCGGCCCGGAAGTTGTCGACGATCATCTGCGGGACGTCCCGCGAGAGCCAGGTGTCGGCGTTGACCTTGCCGGGGACGTCGGCGCACCCGGTGTCGGTGTTGCTGCCGAGGACGGTGACGCGCGGGGCGACCAGGATGAACGGCGTCACCTGGCCGGACTTCATCAGCGGTTCGAGCTGCTTGGTCGCCTCCATCGCGTCGCCGAACCAGGCGCTGGAGGATCCGGGGAACCCGGCGAGGAGTTCGACCACCGGGAAGGTCTTGTCCTTGTAGGCCGGGTCGTCGTACTGCGGCGGCGTCCAGACCAGCACCTCGCCGTCGACCCCCGAGAGCCTGCCCTTGAGGTCGGCCTGCTTCACGTTCTTGGGCACCGCGTCCGAGTCGGGCGCGTGGAAGGCCTGCGGCACCTTCGGCGCGCCGGAGCCGGACGGGCCTGCGGCGCCGCCGCGGTCCCCGGCGAGGCCCTCGTCCTTCGGGGGCACGGGCACGGACCGGACGTGACTGGAGGTGCCGAGCAGGTCGCCCCAGGTGTCGTAGAGCTGGTTCTCGTCGTTCACGATCACGAAGACCATGGCCACGGCGGTGAACTGGCAGAGCAGCACGGTCCCGAGGTACGAGAGTGCGCGCAGCGGCGTGCGCCGTCCGTCCGCTGTCCGCGCCCGCCCGAGGACGCGGCCTCTGCCCAGCCATTGCGCCATGGCCAGCGCTATGGACGCCGCGAACACCACGACGGTGACGACGAGGAAGGGAGTGCCGGTGAGGTTCATCGTGTTTCGTGCCCGGTTTCTGTGCCGTCCGGGCCCGAGTACCCGGTCTCATGGGGGGACAGCGTGGGACGGCTGTTCGGTTGCCTGTTCCTGGGCGTTTCCTGGGAGTTCCCGGCGGCGGGCCGATCGGGCGCCCCGAGGCAGCGGTGGAACGGTCGATGGCCGGCGGCGGGGAGTCGGTGACTGCACGTCACCCACCGTGTGGGTCGCCCCAGGACGGCGCCCCGTCCCTGCCGTGGGTGTCCGTTGGGGGGGGTGGTTCGATACGAGTCGGCCGGGAGGCCCGGCCCGGGCCGCAGCAGGCGGATCGGTACGTCGGGGCCGTCCGGCTCGCGAGGTGTTCCTCGACGGTGACGAACGGGTCGGTCACCCGGGGCCTGATCACCCTCTGCGCATCCGAACACCGCACCCGCGTCCGCATCCGCGCAAACCCCGGCTGCGGCACCCCCTTCGTCGACACCTCCCGCGCGAGCGCACGCCGCTGGTGCTCCATGAAGACCTGCGGCGCCCTCGCCAAGACGCGCGCCTACCGGGCGAAACTGAACACACCCGCCCACAGCGCCTGGTACTCCGGCAGGACTTCGACGTTCCTCCTGCTCAGAGGCTGTGTGCGGTGAGCACAACGGACTGACGCTCCATCAGGGGTGGTCCTCGGCGGACTGCCGCTCGGTCATGTGCGGCCGACGCTGCCCTCCGGCGGGCTCGCCCCGGCGGCGAGATCTCCCCGCCGGCAGGCCGCCGGAGTGACGCCGCAAACCATCACCCTGTTCGGGAAGGCCCCGGCCGCGCGGGGCGCTGACCTGCGGACACGAACGGCCGCTGGGAGACGGGCGGCCCTTGGTGCCGGGTGGCCACGGCGGGTGGATGTGCCGGGTAGGTGCGGCGGGTGGACGCGCCGGGTAGGTGCGGCGGGTGGATGTGCCGGGTGGGTGCGGCGCGGCACGACGGCGCACCGCCCGTCTCCAACGGCGCCGGGCCCGGCGGGAATCAGGCCGCCGCCAGCCGGCCCGGCGCCGTCCGGAGGACAACGAAGCACACAGCGTGCTGCGGCTCCGCCCGCCGTGCGGGCCGTCAGGGACGGACAGGCGCCGGGATACGGGCCACCAGCTCACGGGCGACCGGCATCAGGTCCGCGGTGACCTCCTGCGGCAGCCACTGCTTGTCGTTGCGCCCCCGGTGCCTCGTCGCCGCGTCGATGACAGGGGCCAGTTCCACGCACCACCCGTAGGCCTCCGCGACCTCGAAGAAGATCAGCGAGATGCCTTCGAAAGGGTCGAGCCACCCACCGACGACCTCGGCGGCCCACCAACGGGCGAGCGCCAGACGGCCCTCCCAGTAGCCGGCGGGCGGGTGGAAACCGAAACCGAGTTCCTCCATCACCCCGCCGAACAACTCCGGGGCCTGCTCGTGCTCGGAACTGCCCAACGCGGCCAGGTGCCACAACGACGGCGTGTCGACGCCCGCACTCACGGCACGGATCGCGGCATCGATCAGGAACCCCGGGGCCACATGCCCGCCGTCGACCCAGTTATGGGCGATCTCCCGCAGTTCCCGCACCGCCCGGGCCACCCGGGTGGCCCGGGCCACCGCTTCGGCGGCTTCACTCGTCGACATGACCGCATCCTGCCACGCGACTTGCACGCAGCCCCCTTGCACGCCCTCCGCCGGTCCAGGGCTGTGATGGTCTTGGCCTGCGGGCCGAGCGGTGGACGATCCGATCTGTGTGGCTGTTGCCTTCCGCTGACGGACCACTGCCGGCTTCGGTGCTCGCGAAGCTCCCGCCACTGATCAGCAGCGCATACGCAACGGCGGGACACGTCCGCGTGGACGTGCCCCGCCGTCGGCACAGGGCCGTTCGGGTTACCAGTGGTCGTGGCGCTCGCAGCGCTCGTCGTGCTCGTGGCGCTTGATCTCGGTGGGGTCGGCGGCGGTGTGGCTGGTGGTGTCGCCGCCTCCGAGGGCGGTGGCGCGGTTCGTCACCTCGGTGTGGGCCTCGCAGGAGACGTCGACCTGCAGGGTGATGGGCGGGTAGCTGCTCCCGGCGGGGAGGACGTCGCTACGGGTGCAGGTGAGGATGTCCAGGGTGCAGTTCCATCCCGTGCCACCGATGCTGTCGGCCACGAGGCCGGCGGGCAGGGTGTCGTACACGGTGACCGTGGTGCCGTCGGTCGGAGCGGCCCCGACGGCGTTGCCCACGGTGATGGTGTAGGTGCCGTCCCGCCCCTGGGTGAAGTGCCCGGTGTGGGTCTTGGTGACGGTCAAGGACGGGACCACGTAGGAGATCGTCACCTGGCCGTCGTGGTTCGCCGTCCCGATCGTCGACGGCGCATAGCCCGTGCCGGTACCCGTGTTGGTGGCGAAACTGCTGCCCCCGCCACCCCCGCCCCCGCCCGCCGAGGTGCCGAGGTTGTTGACGGCGGCGCTGCCGCCGCCCCCGCCGGCGAAGTACCCGCCTCCACCGCCGCCGCCGGCACCGATGGCAGCGGCGGCGCAGCCGCCGTCGAAGCTGCCGCCGGCGCCACCGGTACCGACCGTGGCACCGGAGAACCCGCTCCCCGACCCGCTGTTCATGACCGCGCAGGATGTGACGGTGCCTGCGGCGCCCGCGGCGCCTCCCGTACTGGTACTGGTGCTGCCGCCGCCCCCGCCCTGCCCTGGTGAAGCCCCGGGGCCGGTGGCAGTTCCCGCGGTACCGCCGGGGGCATCCGGCGTCGTCCCGCCGTTGCCTCCGTTGCCCCCCGTGGAGCCTGCCCCGGTGCCGCCGGCACCGCCGCCGCCTCCGGCGACCACCAGCAGGGAGCCGCCCGTGCTGACGCTGGAGGCCCCGCCCCCGCCCGGGCCTTCGAAACGGAAACCGGTGAGCGGATAGCTCCCCCCTGGGGCGCCGCCGTTGAACCCGCCGGCACCCGGCGTCCCGGTGCCGTTGCAGCCCTTGCCGCCGGTGCCGCCGACGGTGACGGTGAAGGTCGTCGGGGCGGTGGTCGGCGGCAGGGTGGTCACCACCCGCGCCCCCGCCCCGCCGGCCCCTGTGACGGAGCAGGGGGTGCCGGTGTTGTCGGCGCCGCCCGCGCCGTCCGCGGTGATCGTCACCACCGCCGCCGCCGGAACCGTCACGGTCTGCGGAGCGCCGGTGAAGGTGAAGGTCTGCGACGGATCGGCCTGCTGCGCCTGCACCGGCACGGTGTCCCTCGGCGCGGCGGCCACCGGTGCAGCCGCAGCCGCCAGCAGCGCCATGCCGGACAGCAGCGCGCACCCCAGCGATGCCATCCCCGCACCGCGCTCCCCTCGGTGTCCGCGGTGTCCGCCCGGGTCAACCGGATCGGACGCGGCGACGGCGGGAACCGGGGCCATCCCACCGTCCAGGGTCCTGTTGAACACGGCCAGGGGCCACTGACAGCTGATCCGGTACGACGGCAGGCCGCCCTGTCTACGCGTACGAACACTCATCCGCGGGTTCACCTCTCCTCACCACGAAGCGCCCCGCACCCCGAACGACAAGTCACGGGCATGACAGGGCGCCTGATGACAAATCATGACAAACCACAATTGAATACCCTGATCCGGTCACTTCGAGGTACCCAGGCCATGAGAAACCCCGTGTCTCGCAGCGCTGCGCGATGCGCCCAGGCACACCGGCACACCGGCACGCCGGCGTCGGTGAGGCGCCCGGTGTCGTTCCTGGCGACCGTCTCCCCCCAGGATCCTGACCCGGGTGCTCCGGTGCACCGAACACCTGCCCGTAGACCACCCCCGCCGCCCCGGGCTGACGCCGTGCGCGGCAGGCGAGGACAGCCACGACACAGCCGAAGGCTCGGCACCGCACAGTGCTGGAGCGGGCCGCCACCGCCGTTGAGCGGGACTGCCGCCGGGAGGTCGTCCCGGGTGACGAGGGGCGGCTCAACGGGGAGCTCACGTACGGCCTCAGGGGCCGCCCGCCCCGCAGGTCTTGACGGGTCAGCGGGCGAGGGAGACGGCGAAGGGCCGGAAACCGTGCCGGCGCAGGACGGGGGGCACGACCAGGATCATGGCCTCGGTGGCGCGGGCCGTGGTGATGCCGCCGAGGTCCTCGATCCACGCGGGCTGCCAGCCCAGGTCGCCGAGCAGGCCGGTGACGGTCTTCTTCGCGTCCTGGTCGTCGCCCGAGAGATAGACGGTCGGTGGGGTGGCCAGGGTTTCGGGGGCGGTCATGACCATGAACAGCATGGTGTTGAGGGTCTTGACGACGTGGGTGTCGGGGAGGGCGGACTGGAGTTGCTCGGCGAGGCTGCTGCCGGGGTAGCACAGGGCGCCGGGCAGGCCGTCATCAGCGTCGCGGGTGGCGTTGGAGACATCGACGAGGAGTTTTCCGGAGAGTTCGGTGCGCAGGCCTGCCAGGCGGTCCAGGGAGGTGTCGCCGAGGGTCGCGTTGATCACGATGTCCGTGGCGCGGGCGGTGGTCGGCTGGTCGGCGAAGGCGATCTGCGGGCCGATGTCGGCGGCAAGGGCTGCGGTGTCGTCCGGGTTCCGGACGCCGAGGGTGACACGGTGTCCGGCCGCGGAGAGCTTGCGGGCGAGGTTGGTGCCGACGCGGCCGGCGCCCAGGATGCCGATGCTGGTCACGGGGTGATGCTCCTTGCGGTGAGTGGTGAGTGGTGAGTGGTGAGTGGTGAGTGGTGAGTGGTGGGTGGTGAGTGGCGGGTGGAGCAGGGGTGTCCGGTCAGGCGATCGGGGAGAGGACCTTGAGGGCGGCGGTGTGGATGCCGGGGGCGGCGGCCAGGAAGTCGCGGCTGCCCGTGTTCCAGGGCTCGCCCGCCAGGTCGGTGACGGTGCCTCCGGCCTCGGAGACCAGCAGCGCACCGGCGACCAGACCGGAGCGGACGTCGGAGAACTGCCAGAAGGCGTCCATGCGGCCCGCCGCGACGTGGATGAGCTGCATCGTCGCGGGAACGGACACGCGCACGACCAGACCGTTGACGAGCATGGCGGTGACCGAGTCGCCGATCTGCCGGAACGTGCGCTCGTCCTCGCCGGGCCTGGCCTGGCCGGTGCCGGTGAGCGCGGCGCCCAGATCGGTCTTCGCGGACACCGTCAGGGGCCGGTCGTTGAGGCGGGCACCGCCGCCGGCGACGGCGGTGTACGTGTCGCCGGTCAGCGGCAGGTGGACGACCGTGAGCACCGGCCGGTTGTCACGGACCAGGGTGGCGGTCACGGCCCAGTCGTCCATGCCGTGGACGTGGTTGATGTTGCCCTCGGCGGGGTCGACGACCCACCACTCCCCCGGCGGCAGCGCACCGCCGGCCAGCTCGTCCTCGGCCCACCGCGATCCGGGCCGGGCCCGCAGCAGCGGCTCCCGCAGCACGTCCAGCACCGCGTCGTCGTTGGCGTGGATCTCGGCGACGACCTCGTCCAGACTCACGCCCCGGGCGTGCGAGGTGTGGCGGTCGCGAAGGGTGAGGCCCGCGGTCTCCACCGCGGCGGTCACCTCGGACAGGAGCGTGGTGTCGGCGGCGAAAGGCATGGCTGTGCTCATGACGGGCTCCTTGGGTTCGATGTGTGCGGGCGGCTTGTCTCTCGCCTGCACTTCGAAGGTAGGCCCCCACATGATTAACAACAAGTGCATGCTGTGCACTTGTAGAGTTACTGCCATGCAACTGGATCTGAACCTGCTCACGGCCCTGGACGCCCTGCTGGAAGAGGGCAGCGTCGCCGGCGCCGCGGCACGCCTCCACGTCACCGCGCCCGCGATGAGCCGCTCCCTGGGCCGCATCCGCAAGGCCACCGGTGACCAGATCCTGGTCCGCACCGGCCGCAGCATGGTCCCCACCACCCGCGCGCTGGCCATGCGCGCCCAGGTCCACACCCTCGTACAGCAGGCCCACCACCTCCTGTCCGCCCAGCAGGAACTCGACCTGGCAACCCTGGACCGGGTGTTCACCGTGCGCTGGCACGACGCCCTCACCGCCGCCTGCGGCACCGCCCTGACCACCGCCGTCCACCACCAGGCCCCCGGCGTCCGACTGCGCCTGTCCGCCGAACCCGGGACGGACGACGCCGAACTGCGCCGCGGTGACGTCGACCTCGAATCGAGCTCCAGTGCTCCGGCACTCCCCGACATCCGCCACCGCCTCGTCGGCAGCGACCGGCTGGTCATCGCCGTCCGACCGGGCCACCCCCTCACCGAAGGCCCGCTGACCCCCGAGCACTACGCCGCCGCCGAACACCTCACCGTGTCCAGGCGCGGAAGCCTGCGCGACCCGATCGACGACGCCCTGACCACACACGGCCTCGAACGACGCGTCATCGTCGCCGGACCCACGGCCGCCTTCGCCCTGCAACTCGCCCTCGACACCGACCTGGTCGCCACTCTCCCCGACGCAGTCACCCGCACCGCCCGGGACCAACTCGGCCTGGTCACACTGCCGCCACCGCTCCCGCTGCCCGACGTCCCGCTGTACCTGCTGTGGCACCAGCGCCACGACGACGACCGCGCCCACACCTGGCTGCGGGCCCTGGCCACCGAAACCGTCCAGGCACTGTTCGCCCGCTCCGGCCGGCCACACTGACCCGGACACCGCCCCGCCCGGGCAGCGACGGACACACCCGGACGGGCGGACCGCAATGGCCCCCGACCCACAAACCCTCCAGGACCTCAAAGCCATCCACGAGCTGCTCGACGGGACGGATGCCCGCAACCGCCCCGACCGCTGGGCCGACGCCCTGGCCGCCGACGTGACCTGGAGCAAGGTACGGACCCTGGCCCAACGGATCCTCACCGCCCGACCGGACCACCCGCATCCGCCACTGCCACGGCGTGTGTCCCCTCAACACGCCTACGACCGGGCACGCCCGTCCAAACCCCACTGACCACGTTCACCCGCACGCCGACACCCCTGTCAGAACCCGCCGCGGCGTACGACGGGCCAGGTGGCGGAAACGGCACGGCGCCGCGCAGTACCCGGGCCGCAGTGCGGGCGCACACCAGCCGCTCCATGAGCCGGTGTCCGGCACCGACTTCCCCGCTGGCCTGCCCGAGGTCCAGCGCCGCCGGCACACCTCCCGAAGACCTGCGGGATCGGCTTCCGGTACGTTGTCGACGCCCACCGACCGCTGGAAACGGAATCTTCATGGCATTTGAGTGCGGCGCCCTCGGGCGCTCGGGTGACAAGACTGCCCTGGAGTCCCTTACAGCCCTGCTGGCCCACCTGGTAGCCGAAGACGCCGACGTCTCACACGGCGCCATCAGCGAAGGCGACAGCTGGGCCGCCGGCAGAATTCGGATCTCACGCCCCGGAGAACCGGTCCTGGAGCAGTACCTCCAGGTGAGCGTCCGAGGGGAGATCGTGGACTCCTACCTCGAAGATGCTCGCGAGGTGCTGAGTGATGCCCAAACCCAGGGCCGGGATCTCATGGTGACCACGATCCTCAGTGGATCGACGGGCCCCGGGGGCCGCGGCCCCGCCGGGCGGAGGGCTGTCGAGGGCCGGGGACGGTTCGAAGGCGCCGGGCTCCTCCGCGGGGGCGCCGAGGGGCGCGGCGTCGAAGGGCGGCGTGTCACCGCGGGCTGGCATCGGTACTCCTTCGGTCGTGGCTAGGGGGTGGGGAGGAAGAGGCTGAGCACGCCCTCGCCGGCGAACAGCTTCGTCACGTCGCCCGTCCTCGGATCGGAGGCCGCTCCGGGCCTCGGGAGCACGACCGCCACGGCGTACGGCGCGATGGCCTCGCCCAGCACGGTCGGCCCGGCAGGACTCAGTAGGTGACCGGTCGCCGCCCGGAATTCCTTGGCGGCCCGCAGCCCCGCGGTCAGGTCGAGGGAATCCAGGACCAGCACGGCGACGGCGATCTCGACCCCGTACGCATTGGCCGGATCGGCCGGATCGAAGACCGACGGAGCGCGCAGCCGGATCTCGGCGACGAGGTACTCGTATGCGTCACGCAGGTCCTCGATCGTCTCCAGGTGATGGATTCTCATGAATTCGTCGACGTCGAGGAAAGGGACCTGGGCGCGGAAGTCGTCCAGTGTTCCACTGGTGTCGACCAGCCGCGTCACGATGTTCTCCACACCGCCCGGATCGACCTCGACGACCAGCTCGACCCTGACCCGGGCGAGGATGTCGGCCCAGACCGGATCACCGGCGATACTGAGCCTCAGATCCGTCCGGGCGTGGCTCGGCAGGATGCGGCTGAGATCACCCTCGATGCGGCGCGGCCGGAAGAACGGGACCTGCAGCGCGATATCGCCCACCGCGACGTCCTGGACCTCGTCGACCCTGCCGAGGTCCAGGTCGTTCACCGCCCCGACCAACGTCCGGACGCCGGTGGTGTCACCGTGCGGGGCCAGCGCGGACTTGAGGCCCTCGGCACTTCCCAGGGCGAGCAGAACCGAATCAGAGAATGTGGACAAACCCGCCCCTTCCTCGTTCTGACCGGAAGCGCAAGAATCTTTGGCGACGGGCCAAGTAAAACAGGATCCAGGTCGCCTGCAAGCCATTTGATGACGGCGGGCGCGGCGCAATAACATAGGATTGGCTGTTTTGATTCTTACGACCACCCTATTGAATTCTCCAGGTCGCCCCGGCCACTCCCTCCGCCCCCGGACCACCGGCCCGTTCGACGGACCGCAGCCGGCGTTGCCACGTTTCCGGAGGCCGTGCGAGGCCGACAGGAGCGGTTGCCCGTCCCGCTCGACGCGTCCGGCACGTTCAACGAGCGGGCTCGATGGGCGGTGCGTCCGGATCGACGGGAAGCGCCCGGTCGGCCCCGGTGAGTTCCAGCAGCCTCGCCACCCTCGGGGACGGCCGGGAGAGGTGGACGACCGTTTTCCGTCGGTCAGCTGTCAGCGCCTCTCCAGCCTCTCTCCTCATTGGGGCAACGGCTCCGGCCGGGCCCGCTGCCGGTCCTCCGCCATCTTGCGTGCGTCCGGCCGACGCTTCTGCGGGAAGCGCTGCGTTCAGCCTGTCGGGCAGTGATCCCGGCGCCGCAGCGTGCCCGGCCGCCGGTTGGCGCGGCAAACATTGTGCGAAAGGCAACCGCGGGGTGAGCTGCACGTGTCACTGTGTCCTGTCCTGTCATGACGGCAACACGCTTGGGGAGGCTTGGTGGCTGCCGGCAAGAACGCCGAGGGCATGCGGGCGCAGCGGGCTGTGTTCGTGGGCCCGCATCAGTTGCTGCGGCTGTTGGGCGCGGGCGGGATGGGGGAGGTGTACCTGGCGCGCTCGCCCGGGCTGAGGCTGCTCGCGGTGAAGGTGGTCAGGGCCGAGTACGCCGAGGACCCACAGTTCCAGCGCCGCTTCCAGCAGGAGGTCGAGGCCGCACGGCGGGTGACCGGTTTTCACACGCCGCCCGTGGTGGACGCGGAGCCGCGTGGTCGCCGTCCTTGGATGGCCACGTCCTACGTGCCCGCGCCGACCCTCGGCGAGGTGGTCCTGCGGTTCGGCCCCTTCGGCGAGGCGGGAGTACGGGCTCTGGGCGCTGCCCTTGCCGAGGCGTTGGCCGCGATCCATGCGGCGGGGGTGGTGCACCGTGACCTCAAACCGGGCAATGTGCTCATCGCGCGGGACGGTCCGCGCGTCATCGACTTCGGGATCAGCCGCGCCTTCGACGCCGTGCACCTGACCCGGACCGGCATGGTGTGCGGCACACCGGGCTACATCGCCCCCGAGCGTGTCGTCTCCGGCTCGGTCACCTCCGGCGCGGCCGATGTGTTCTCGCTGGGCTGCGTGCTGGTGTACGCGCTCACCGGTCGCACGCCGTTCGGCGGCGGTGAGCCCGCGCAGGTCAACCGGCGGGTCGTGTACGAGGAGCCGGACCTCTCCGGAGTGCCCGCCGGATGGCACCCCTTCGTGGGCTCCTGCCTGGCCAAGGACCCCGCCCGGCGGCCCACCGCGGCGGCCGTGCTGGGCGCGCTGGACCCGGCCGATCCGGCGGCGCTGCTGGGCCCGGGGCTGCTCGCCGACCTCGATGCCCGGGAGCGGCAGGCCGAGGCCGATCTGGGCGCGCCGCAGGCCGATCCGCCCGCGCTGCCGGTGCGGACGTGGCAGTCGCTCAGCCGGCGCGGCCTGTTCGGGCTCGGCGCCGGGCTCGGCGCGGGGGCGGCCGCCGCCGTCGGCGTGCCGCTGCTGCTCACCCGTCGCGCCCAACTGGCCCGTAGCGCGGCGGCGGTGGGCGAGGCCGCGGACGCGTGGGGCGCCGAAGCGGCAGGTTCCGGCACGCCGCCCGCCGCCCCGGCGCCGCTGTGGAGCACTCCGATCAGTGGTCTGACGATCGGTCACCAGCTGTCCTTGCTCGATGCCACCCCGGTGTGGTGGAGCGGGGGGCTGGGCGCGGTCGGCTTCGACGGGGCGACGGGGCGTCAGGTCTGGTCCCGGCAGGACGTGCAGTTCTTCCAGGTGCAGAGCGACCTGATCTACGGGACGTCTGCGGGTTTCGCGAACCTGGTGTGGCTGAACGCCGGCGGCGAGAACCATCAGGGCCCGCTCGGCGTTCCCGCCGCGCAGCGCGACGAGGCCGCGATGAGCCTGCGGGTCTTCGGTGCGGACAGCCGGACGGTGGTGCTCGCCCGCCAGACCTCCTTCACGGGCGGCGGGGTCGTGGCCGGGGCCGAGCTGAGCAGTGGGACGGTGCTGTGGCAGCAGGAGATCACCCAGAACATGGCGGTGGCCTCGGCCCGTACCGGCGAGAACACGCTGAGCGGTTCCGGCAGCGCGATGGGACTGGTCGCCGACGGCCGCTGCTACTACGAGGACAGCGGCGTCATCCACGCGGTGGACCTGCGCACCGGCGCGTCCCAATGGCAGGTCACCGGTCTCACGCCAGGGAAAACCGGGACGCCCTCGCGGCTGCTGCGCACCGGCGAGCTGCTGCTGGTCGTCCGCGAAGCCGCGGTCGCCGCCCTGGACCCGGCCACCGGGCAGCAGCGCTGGGCGGCTCCCGCCGTCCCGCAGGCGGTCTTCGGCTGCGCGCTCGGGGCCGGCCGGCTGCTGCTCTCCGGGGCAAAGGGCACGGCCTACTGCCTCGACGTCGCGACCGGCAAGGGGTTGTGGCACACCACCGTGGGGGCGACGACCGGGACGGGTACGGGCGTGGACTTCCAGACGCCGTCAGCCGGAGACGGCTTCTTCGGCGTGCCCCTGCGTGACGGATCGTCCGGAGCAGCCGTCCTGAACGCCGCCGACGGCGCGATCCGCTGGGTGGCGAAGGCGCCCTCCGACGAAGGCCAGTGGACCACCGCGGCCAAGGGCGGGACGCTCTTCTGCGGCTCTGCCACCACGCTGCGCGCCTTCGGGGCAGGTGGTGCGTGAGCACGCGGAGCATCGGCCCGTACCGCGTCCTGCGGCGGCTCGGCGCGGGCGGCATGGGCGACGTCTACCTGGCCACCACCGACAGCGGCCGCCCCATCGCGGTGAAGACCGTGCAGCAGCAGTACGCGGCCGACGCCGAGTTCCGGCGCAGGTTCACCCAGGAGGTGGCGGCAGCCAGGGCAGTCAACGGGGCGTACACCGTGGCGGTGGTGGACGCCGACACCGAGGCGGAACTCCCTTGGCTGGCGACCGAGTTCGCTGCCGGCCCGTCGCTGCACGAGGCCGTGGCCCGGCACGGCCCGCTCACCGGGCCCGCGCTGCAGGTGCTGGGGGCGGGGCTGGTGGAGGCGCTGGCCGCGATCCACCGCGCCCGGATCATCCACCGCGACCTGAAGCCCTCGAACATCCTGGTCACCCGGGACGGTCCGAGGGTCATCGACTTCGGCATCAGCAAACCGACGGTCGACGCGCTGCCCACCGCGAGCGGCGAGATCATCGGCACCCCCGGGTTCATGTCCCCCGAACACGCGGTGGGCGAGGACCTCACCCCCGCCAGCGACCTGTTCTCGCTCGGCGCCGTCCTGGCCTTCGCCGCCACCGGCCGCCCGCCCTTCGGCGACGGGCCGGCGGCGGTGCTGATCTACCGGTCCGCCGAGGAGCCCCCGGACCTCGACGGAGTACCGCCGGAACTGGTGGGGCTGCTGGTGCGCTGCCTGGACCGGGACCCGGCCCGGCGGCCCGCACCGGCCGAACTCGTCGCAGCGTTCCGGTACGGTCCGGCGGTCGGCACCGACTGGATGGGCGGGGCCGAGCGGACGGTGCGCCAACGCGAGCGGGACCTGACCCGGGTGCTGAGAGACCCGAACGGCACCCGGCGCCGCCTGCTCCTGCTCGGCGGAGCCCTGCTCGCCACGGCCGCCACGGCAGGCGCCGCCCGGATGCTGTGGCCCGGCCCGGCCGGCGGCGCACCCCCGGAGGCCTGGTCGCTCACGCTCCCCAGGGCCGGCATGGCTCCCGTCGCCTGCGGCCCGGAGGCAGTGGTGTGCGCGGACCGCACCGGAGTGGTCGGCTACGCCCGCACCGACGGGCACACCCTGTGGAGCAGCACCGCGGAGACCGGCATCCTCCCGGTCGGCGACGGCAGCCGGGTGTGGACGGTGGACTCGGCCGGCGTGGTGCAGGCGCGCGACGCCCGCAACGGCACGACGCTCTGGCGTTCGGCCGACACCGTTCCCGGTGCGCAGTCCGTCGCCCTGCCGATGCCCGGCCTGCTGCTGGTCACCGGCAAGGACGGCGCGCTGCACGCCTACGACGCGGCCGGCGGGGGCCGGATCTGGACCGGCGCCGCGCTCGGCACCTCGTACCGCCTCCAGGGCATGGCGTCGGCCGGCCTGCTGGTCGTGACGCTCCTCGCCGGGACGAAGGAGGCCGCGAGCGGCGCGTTCCGCTTCGCCGGGCTCGACAGCGCGACCGGGCGGCAGCGCTGGTCGCTCGACACCCAGGACCTGTACGCGCCGCCGACCGGCAGCCGGCTGTACGCCCTGACCTCGGACCTGGCCCTCGCCGCAGTGGACGCCCAGGACGGCGCCGCCCTCTGGAGCCGGCCCAGCGGCCTTCCATCGGCCTCCGCGACCATGTTCCTCGCCGCCTACCAGGGCTCACTCTCGCTCCGCCAGGACGTGCTCACCTGCCTGCCGCCCGGAGGCGTGCCGGCCCCGGACCAGCAGGTCAACACAGCGGCGTTCGACTCCGCCCAGGGCGCCCGGCTCTGGAGCGGCCCGCGCAGCGGCTCCGTCACCGGGAGCGCGGACGCCGCAGGGGTACTCGTCCTGGGCGGGCCGCAGGGCGCAATCGGCATCGGCCTGCGCACCGGGCGCACCGCCTGGACCTGGCAGTCGCCCCAGGGCGCCGCCACCGTCCGGGGCTCCGCCGGGGAGCTCGTCCTCCTCACCGCACCCACCGCCGCCGGCGGGATCACCGTGCAGGCGCTCACCGTCACCAGCGGCACCCCGCAGTGGCAGCAGACCCTCGCCCGGCAGCCGGGCAACCCGCAGGTCCTCCTCCAGGACTCCGCCCTGCTGGTCGGCTACGGAAGCACGCTGACCGCCTACCACCTGCCCAGCAGCTGACCCGCCCCCGGAAAGGTTCACCACCAGATGGCCGACATCGAGGACACCCCACCCGCGACGCAGCCGCTGCCGACCGCCGCGTCCACCCGCGTCCTGCCGGGGCAGCCCACCCCGGCCACCCTCCCCGACCCGGCGGACCTGCGCCCCGCCGGCCCCACCCGGCGGTGGACCTGGCTGCTCGGCGGCCTCACCGCCGGGGCCGGCGCCGCCGCCCTCGCACTGAGCCTGGCCGCCAACCTCGTCGACCCGGCACCCACCGCCGCGCCGACCACCGCGGCAACCGTCCCCGGCGCGCCGTCCTCCTCCGGTCCGGCCGCCCCGACTACCCCGACTACCGCGCCCTACACCACGCTGGTCGACGGCTGCGCGCTGCTGCGCCCGGAGACGGTCGAGCGTCACATCAAGGGAGCCACCTGCACCGCGCCGCCGCCCGCCGGTGGTGCGACCACGTCGAACGCGACCTGGACGAGCAAGGCCACCGGCTACGCCGACGCGCAGGTCGTCGTCACGCTCTCCCCGAACGCGGAGACCATCTACCAGCAAATGCTGACCACCAGCCGGACCACGGCGACCAGCACCGGCGCGAAGATGACCGACGACCGGGCCGTTCCCGACCTCGGTGGCAAGGCGACCCTGCTCTACATCTCCTACAGCGGTTTCGGCCACGTCGAACTCACGGTGGTCCAGCGCAACGCGCTCGTCACCGTCAGGTACTCTGCGCTCACCTACTCCGGCCTGACCCTCAAGGACGTTCCCAGCGACACCGCCGAGGCAGCCGCCATCGCCTGCGCCAAGGACGCGCTGGACACGCTCACGACTTCGTGAACCCCCGGCCTGGACCTGCGCATCCGCCCGCTCGCTGCCACCCGGCCAAGCAGCAAACCGCAGGCAGGCCCGGCCGCGGCAGTGGCGGCGGCGGTGTCGAGGACCGTACTCGGCAGCGGGTGCGGGTGGTCTCGGTCATCGATGTGGTCCTTCCGGGTGACGGCCGAGGCGGGAGGGCGCCGCGGACACTCGGGAGTGGAACGTGACGACCCGGCGCAGGCCGGGGCCGGCGACCGCGCGCAGCACCGCGGTCTGCAGGGCGAGACGCGGGGGTGGCCCGGCGCCACCACCTCGGAAACCTCGGCGGAGCGGGAGTAGGCCTCACTCCGGCTCCGGGCGGTTGCCGTCCACCACCACTGCTGGACGGCAACCGCCCGGAGCCGGTACGACTGACCCCTGCGGCTCGGCGGGCCGGACGCCTCAGAAGGGGGCGTGCGGGCCCAGGCGCCAATCCGCCGGCGAGGCGGCCGGGGACGTGCCGGGGGACGAAGATCGACACGGTCGACCTGTTCTGCGCGTACCGTGACGGCATGGCCGGGTGGGTGCGCCGCTGCGCATTCCACCGCTGTGACTGGGGTGGGGGAACCCGGGTGCCGGGCAGGCCGGGGCCCTGTGTGGCTGGTGGGCAGGACGAGGTCAGCGGAAGTCGTCGGCGTGGTCGACGGCCCACTGGGCGTAGGTGTGTGCCGGAGCACCGGTGATCTTTTCGGCGATGACGGAGGTCACGGCCGCGACGCCGTCGGCGGCGGACCACTGGCTCACGATCGTCTCGGCCACGACCGGATGCATTGTTCTGGCGACTTCCGCGCGGGCCTGCTCGTCGGAGATGCGTTCGACCCGGATGTGACGGCCGATGGCCTCGCCGATGTGCTCGACCTGGCGTCGCAGGGTCAGGGACTCGGCGCCGTGGATGGTGTAGGCCTGGTGCGAGTGGCCCGGTTCGGTCAGGGCGGTCACCGCCAGCGCCGCGATGTCCTTCTCGTGTACCGGTGCCGACTGTGCGAGTGGGTAGGGGAGGCGGACGGCGTTGCCGGTGCGGATCGATTCGGCCCACCAGGTGCGGGTGTTGGTCGCGAATGTCCCGGGCCTGAGGAACGTCCAGTCCATGCCGGAGCGTTGGACGGCCTGCTCGATCGTGCGGTTCAGGCGGGTGACCGGGTGGTGGGCGTCGGGGTCCAGGACGACCGACACCGACGAGAGCAGGACCACCTGCCGGATCCCCGCGGCTGTGGCCGCCGCGGTGACCTTCTCGATGTCGTAGGGCCTGTGGGGGTCGAGCATTCCGTACAGGAACATCTTGTCGGCGCCGTCGAGTGCTGCGGGCAGCGTCTCGGGGCGGTCCAGGTCGGCGACGACTGCTTCGCGCCCCGGTGTCAGGCCCGCGGTTGGGGTCCTGCTGACTGCTCTGACCTGCTCACCGGCGGCCAGCAGGCCGTCGGCCACATGACGGGCGACGTTGCCGCGGGCGCCGAAGACAACTGTCGGCATGATGGAACCTCCTGCTTGTTGTGGAGATGAACTGCCGCCTTGGCGCGGGTGGTTCGAGGTGTGTCGCTGCCGCGCGGGAGGGGCGGACCGGTGCCGGCGGGTCCGCCCCGATCGCCGGTCGCCGGTCAGGGCCGGATGTTCTCCAGGTCCTCCAGGAGGCCGGGGTGCTGCGGCTGCCAGCCGAGTTCCTGCCGGGTGCGGGTGCTGGACGAGGGCTGGTCGGCCTTGAAGATCGGGCCGAGCGGGCCGTAGGTCTCCTCCGGCACCGACTCGACCGGCAGGCCCAGCCGTCGGCCGATGACGGCCGCGATGTCCCGTACCTCGTCCCCCTCGTCGGCCACGGCATGCCAGGCGGTACCGGCCTGTGCCTGTTCCAGGGCGAGCCGGAAGAGCACGGCCGCGTCGAGCGCGTGGACGGCGGGCCAGCGCTGTGCGCCGTCGCCGGGGTAGCCGGAGATCCTGCTCCGGCGTGCGATGTCGGTCAGCAGACCGGCGAACCCGCCGGCGCCCTCGTTGTGGACCGTGCGCGGCAGGCGTACGGACGTGCTCCGGACCCCGCGCGAGGCCAGGCCCAGAATTGCCGTGACCGTGCGGCCGCGGCCGCCGACCGGCCCGTCGGTGGGCACCGGGTCGGCCTCGGTGGAGGCGCGGCCAGGCACCCAGGGCGTACCCGAGACGGTGACCAGGGGGCGGTCACTGCCGACGAGTTCCTCGCCGAGGGTGGTGAGGGCGGCGGTCTCCTCGGCGACGTTTCGGGCGAGGGCCTCGGGGCTGCTGAAGTCGTTGCCGAAGGCCAGGTGGATGACGCCGTCGGCCTGGGCGGCGCCGGAGCGCAGGACGTCCAGATCGGCGAGGCCTCCCCGCAGCGGTTCGGCGCCGGCTGCCTGGGCGGCCTGTGCGGAGGCGTCGGAGCGGGCGAGTGCGAGGACGGTGTGGCCGTTGCCGAGGAGTTCGGCGACGACGGCGGAACCGATCAGACCGGTGCCGCCGGTGACGAAAACGCGCATGGGAAAGCCCTCCCAGAAGTGATGGGACTCTTGTCCCATCACTCTAGCAGGGTGATGGGACAAGAGTCCCATCGCATATGCTGAACCCATGAGTCG
Organism: Kitasatospora sp. NPDC048545; assembly: GCF_040651155.1. Taxonomy (NCBI): domain Bacteria; kingdom Bacillati; phylum Actinomycetota; class Actinomycetes; order Kitasatosporales; family Streptomycetaceae; genus Kitasatospora; species Kitasatospora sp. NPDC048545. The sequence goes on along the minus strand of NZ_JBEZIQ010000029.1, from coordinate 110,273 downwards.
ATGGGAACCAGGTGCGCGTGAGCGCCTCGTCGTGGCTGCGGTCGACCTGTTCACGGAGCAGGGATACGACGCCACGACGGTCGCGCAGATCGCCGAGCGTGCCGGGGTCACCAAAAGCACCTTCTTCCGGCACTTCCCCGACAAGCGCGAGCTGCTGGTCGCCGGGCAGGAGACGCTGAGCCGGCTGCTGGCCGAGGGGATCGCCGACGCACCCGGTGACGCCAGCCCGCTTGAGGCAGTCGCTGCCGGCCTCGAACGCGCCTCGACCGCGATGGGCCCCGGGAGCCGCGAACTCGCCCCCCGCCTGAAGGCGGCCGTCGCCGCCAGCGCCGAGCTTCAGGAGCGCGACACCCTCAAGACCGTCAGCCTCGCGGCCGCGATGACAACCGCTCTGGTCGCCCGCGGCGTACCCGATCCGACCGCGGCTCTCGCGGGCGAGCTGGGCGTCCTCGCTTTCAAACGGGGGTACGCCGAATGGGCCGAGGACGACCGCGGCGCCGAGGACGACCTCGCCGGGTACACCCTGGCGGCCCTGAACGAACTGCGCGCGGCGAGCGCATCGCTGGGCTGACCGGACGAGCCCCGTCCAGCGCCGGCCCGGTGGACGAGAAGCAGACCTCCTTCAGGCCGGCCCGGTCCTCTCGTTCAGGGTCGAGGGGTGTCGGGTGAGCCGGCCGGTCACCTGCCGCACCGTCGGCGGCCGCGGCGGCGCACCGACCGGAGCCCGGCGGAGGGCGGCGCCGCCGGACGTCTCGGCCTTCCGCGGCCGAGACGGCGCGACGCGGTCGGCCGCCGACGGTGCGGAGCCCGGCCGATGGGCGTCCGCGCTCCGGTCGGCGGGTGTCCACGCCTCGGTCGGACCGGCCGGAGGACTTGATCACGACGGGTGGTCGGGGCGAGGATCTCCCCCGGTTGGATCACAACGGGGGGAGCCGTGATGTCCGAAGACCGGTCGGTCAGTCGTGGGCTGAGACAGCGCCACATTGCCATGATCGCGCTGGGCGGTGCGATCGGAGCCGGGCTGTTCGTCGGCTCCGGCGTCGGGATCGCCGCGGCGGGGCCAGGGATCGTGGTGTCGTACGTGGTGGCCGGGGTGCTCACGGTGCTGGTCATGCGGATGCTCGGCGAGATGTCCGCCGCCCGCCCCGGCTCCGGGTCGTTCTCCGCGCACGCCACCCGCGCCTGGGGGCCGTGGGCCGGGCTGCTGGCCGGCTGGATGTACTGGGCACTGCTGGTGGTGAGCGTGGCGGCGGAGGCGATCGGGGCGTCCCGGATCGTGGTGGGATGGCTGCCGCAGGTGCCGGCCTGGGTGTGGGTGGCGGCGTTCATGGCGCTGTTCACCGGGACGAACCTGGCGGGCGTACGGCACTTCGGCGAGCTGGAGTTCTGGTTCGCCGGGGTGAAGGCGGCCTCGATCTGCGCGTTCATCCTGCTCGGCGCCGCCGCCGTGCTCGCCGGCCGGACGCCGGCCGCGGAGAACCTGACCGCGCACGGCGGCCTGCTGCCGCACGGCTGGCACGGGGTCGCGGTGGGCACCGTCGCGGCGGTGTTCGCGTACGGCGGTCTGGAGACGGTGACCATCGCCGCCGCCGAGTGCGAGGACCCGGTGGCCGCGGTGCGCCGGGCAGTGCGCACGGTGCTGTGGCGGGTGGCGCTGTTCTACGTCGGCTCGATGGCGGTGATCGTCGCCGTGGTGCCGTGGGACGACCCGGCGGTCGCCGGCGGCCCGTACGCGGCGGCGATCGGCCGGATCGGGGTGCCGGGCGCGGCGCAACTGATGAACGCCGTCGTGCTGGTGGCCCTGCTGTCGGCGATGAACGCCAACATCTACGGCTCCTCACGGATGCTGTACGCCCTCGCCGCGCGGGGCGACGCCCCGCGTCTGCTGACCGGCCGCGGCCGGTCGGCCGGACGCGGCGGTGACGGCGCGGCCGGAGACTCGGTACCGGCCGGCTCTCCGGCTGCCCCGGCCGGGACCGGCCGCGCCGTGCTCGCCTCGGCCGCGTTCGGCTTCGCGTCGGTGGTGCTCAGCCTGCTGTGGCCGCGGACCGTCTTCCCGTTCCTGCTGAACTCGATCGGGACGGCGATCCTGGTGGTCTGGATCCTGATCGCCGCTTCCCACCTGCGGCTGCACGGGCGGCGGCAGCACATGGACGGGCCGGAGCAGCGGGGGTTGGAGCAGCAGCGCGGGCCGGATCAGCAGCGGGGGCCGGAGCAGGAGCGCGGGCTGCAGCAGGCGGCCCCGATGTGGGGCTTCCCGTACCTGGGTTACCTGGCGCTGGCGGCGATGGCCGGGGTGCTGGTGTTCATGCTGGTGGACCCGGGCAGCCGCAGCCAGGTGCTCTGCACCGGCGCGTGGACAGCGGTGCTGCTGCTGGTGGCCGGGGTGCGGCGGCGCCGTCGCGGGCCGGAGGCCGATCCGGCCGCGACACCGACAGCCGCCACACCGGCCGCTACTCCGACGACCGCCACACCGACAGCCGCGGCGCCGACGGCTGCTCCGACAGCCGACGCACCGGCCGCGACGGCGGCCTCGGTCACAGGGCCCGCCGTCGCCGTGGTCACTGAGCTTGCGCCATCCTGAACGGGCCTTCAGGTGGGCGCGCAGCAGGTCGGCGGCGTAGTTGAGGGTGTTCGAGGACAGCGGCAGCGCGCACTGACATACCGGACAGACGGCGTCCCCGGGCTGCTTGTTGTTGTTCACACCAACTCGATGAGCGCCGGGACGCCCCTTACTCGCGGCCCCGCAGGCCACCCCACTTTGGGATGATCTCAGTGTCCGCATAATCCTGAGTATGCGGGAGACCGCAACGGCGGCCCGGACGCCCACCGCCGTTCCGCGCGACATCGCCGACTGTTCGGCATCTTCGCCTGCCGTGCAGGTCAGGGTTCGTTTCGCGGCCCGCGGCCGAGCGTGATCGGGTAAGGGACTCCATCGGGACGTCTCAGAAGGCGATCGTGAACCGGCCGTCAGCGAGTTTCCGCAGCCAGGCCCGGTCTGCCGGCCGGTTCAGCTTCGCCCGCAGCGGCTTCGCGATCGTTCTTCTGATCCTGCCCCTACTGTCTGCCCCTACCGTCTACGCGGCACGAGTCCGGCCTCGAAGGCGATGATTGCGAGGTGGACGCGGTCCCGAGCTTCGAGCTTGGCGAACAGCCGCGCGACATGCGTCTTCGCGGTCGCCGCGCTGATCACCAGCCGCTCGGCTATCTCAGCGTTCGACAGTCCCTGTCCGACCAGTGCCAGCACCTCGCGCTCCCGGTCGGTGATCCCCGCGATGGGACTCGAGTCCGCGGCGGGCCCGGCGTCCGGTTCGGGGGCCGCGGGGCCGGACGTTCCGGCGAAGTCCGCGATCAGCCGTCGGGTCACGCTCGGCGCGATCAACGCGTCGCCCGCGGCCACCACGCGGATCGCTTCCAGGATCGCGTCCAGGGCCATGCTCTTGAGCAGGAATCCGCTGGCCCCGGCGCGCAGTGCGCCGTAGACGTACTCGTCGTGGTCGAAGGTCGTCAGCACCAGCACCTTGGGCGGGTCCGGCTCGGCGGTCGCCTGTCGGGTCGCCTCGATCCCGTCCACGTCCGGCATCCGGATGTCCATCACCACGACGTCCGGCCGCAGTTCACGCACCAGGCGCACCGCCTCGCGGCCGTCGCCGGCCTGGCCGACCACCTCCAGGTCGTCGGTGTCGCCGATCAGGATCCCGAGCCCGAGCAGCATCAGCGGCTGGTCGTCGACCAGCAGTACCCGCACGCTCATGCCGGGAGCCTCGCAGCCACCCGGAATCCGCCCTCCGGACGCTGGCCGGCGCTGAACTGGCCGGACAGCAAGGTCACCCGCTCGCGCATGCCGAGCAGGCCGAAGCCGCTCCCGCCGGCCGTCGCCGAGTTCCTCGGACGGCCCGGCCCGCCGCGACCGTCGTCCCCGTCGTCCACCACCTCGATCGTCACCCCTTCCGGCTCGTAACCGACCGCGACCCGGCACGTCCGCGCCCTGGAATGCCGTACCACGTTCGTCACCGACTCCTGGATGATCCGGAACGCCGACAGTTCGATCTCCGGCGGCAGTGGACGCCGCTCGCCCCGCCAGGTCACATGAACCCGCACCCCGGCGCCGGCCGTGCGATCGGCGAGCTGCGGGACGTCGGCCAGGCTGCCGGCCGGCGCCAGCGGTGCGGCCTGCGGCATGGCGTCGTCCGGCTCGGCGCGGCGGAGCGCCCCGAGCATGCGCTGCAGCTCCAGCAGCGTCTCCCGGCCGGTGGTCTCGATGCCGGTCAGCGCCTGCCGCGTCTGCTCGGGCTTGGTCTCCACGACCCGCGCCGCCGCTCCCGACAGCACCGTGATGATCCCGATGCTGTGCGCGACGCTGTCGTGCAGCTCGCGGGCGATCCGTAGCCGCTCGGCCATGACGACGCGGGCCGCGGTCTGCTCCTGCAGGGCTTCGAGGTATTCACGGCGTCTGCGATACACCCCCCCGAAGACCCACGCGACCGCGAACCACAACGCGAACTGCCCGGCCCACTGGGACGCGTCGCCGACGTTCTGCCCGCGGTCGTGGATGTTGTTGACGAACGCGGCCGCGACGGCCGCGACGGAACCGACGGCGGCAGCCTTGGGCCGCCGGACAGCGAGGTACCCGCCCAAGCCGACGAGCAGGACGAACACGATCAAGGGCCGCGCGTCGAAGGCGTCGCCGAGGACTGCTTCGCCCAGGACCGCCGCGAAGACCGTCGCCGGCAGACGGCGCACCAGCAGAACCGGCAGGGCGAGCACGACGCAGAGACCGAGAATCTGGAAGCCCCCGAGGTCGGGGAACCGGAACAGGCCGTTGTAGTGCGCCGAATTGGGCAGCATCGTCAAGGCGAGAGTCAGCGCGTACAAGCAGGCGGTGGCCAGCACCACGGCCTGTGACATCAGCCAGGTCACCCGCTTCGATGTCGAGAGACGCTGGAGAAGCTGTTCCATACGGAGATCGTATTCAGTGGCGTCGGCTCTGCGCGTCGCCCCGGGGATGTACGCCGGATACGCCCCCGAGCCGATGGCCCGGGAAGTGGTGTCATCCGCCGGCCGACGCGGTGGATCGTGGTCCGTTCCTAGGTTCATGGTCATGACGAATGCTCCGATGATCGATCTTCGCGACACGACAAAGAAGTACGACGACGGCCCGCCCGCACTGGCCGGCGTCACTCTGTCCGTGGCGGCTGGTGAGTGCGTGGCGATCCTCGGCCATTCCGGCAGTGGCAAGTCCACGCTGCTGAACCTGATCGCGGGTCTGGACAAGCCTTCCAGTGGCACCGTGACCGTCGACGGCACCCGCGTCGACCAGCTCGGCGAGGCCGGTTCGGCGAAGTACCGCCGGGCCTCCATCGGCATGATCTTCCAGTTCTTCAACCTGCTGGACGACCTGACCGTGTTGGACAACGTCATGGTTCCGGCGCAGCTGGCCGGGATGGGCAAGGGCGAAGCGAAGCGGCGGGCCATCGAGCTGCTCGACTCGCTGGGCATCGACCGGCATGTCAAGGGCTATCCGCAGCGGCTGTCCGGCGGGGAACGGCAGCGGGTGGCGGTGGCCAGGGCCCTGATGAACAAGCCGGCGCTGCTGCTGGCCGATGAGCCGACCGGCGCGCTGGACTCGAGCTCGGCCGAGGACGTGCGCGAGCTGCTGCTGGACCTGAACAGCGAGGGCCAGACCATCCTGCTGGTCACCCACGACGTGCAGCTGGCCGCGAGCACCGCGCGCCGCACGATCGAGTTGGTGGACGGCGCGGTCGAGCGGGACGTCATCAACGACGGCAGCGGTGCCGGCCTGGCCGCCCACACACCCCTGACCGGTCCGGCGGGAGAGGTCCGATGACACTGCGCAAGCCGCCTACGCCCTGGCGCGTCTTCGAGGTCGGTTTCCGGGCCGTGGCCCGCCTGCTGCCGGCGGTGAGCCGGTGAGCGCCCTGGGCAAGGTCGTACGTTCCGGCGTGGGCCGCCGTCGGGTCCAGTCTCTCGTCATGGCCCTGACGACGTTCGCCGCGGTGACATCCTCAGTACTCTCCCTCGGTCTGCTGACTGTCGTGCAGGCCCCGTTCGAGCACGCTTTCAGTGCTCGGAACGGGGCGCACCTGGCGGTCCAGTTCGACGGCTCGAAGGTCACGGCCGCGCAGGCTGCCGCCACCGCTCACGCCGCCGGCGTCACCGAGGCGGCCGGGCCGTACCCGGTCGCCGCCGCCCTGGACACGACGATCGGCATGGACTGCTCCAAGAAGGATTGGGCCGGTCACGACAACGGTCCGATCACCGTCACCACCCGGCCCGACCTGGGCAGCACCTCCGGGATGGACCAGCTGGCGCTGACCCAGGGGCGCTGGCCGACGAGCCCGGGCGAGATCGCCCTGCCGTGGCAGCACTATGCCGCCGACTGCTTCGGCGATTCGGTGGTGTTCTCCTCCCTGCCGGGCAAGCCGTCGTTCAAGGTCGTCGGCTTCGCCGGCTCGGTGACCGACAGCGCGACCGCCTTCGCCACCGCCGACGGTTTCGCGCGGCTCACCGCCGCCGGTGCCAAGTCCGACGAGCAGATGCTCTACCGGTTCGCCAAGGCCGGGACCGCCGCCGACATCGCCACCGACAAGCAGGCGATCGCCGCCGCCGCGCCGGCCGGCGCGGTCGAGGCCGGACAGTCGTACCTGACCGCGGAGCAGCAGGCGACCGGCAACGCCAAGGCCTACGTGCCGTTCCTGATCGCCTTCGGGATCCTCGGGCTGTTCATGTCGGTGCTGATCATCTCGATCGTGGTCAGCGGGGCTGTGGCCTCGGGAATCCGGCGCATCGGGATTCTGAAGTCGTTGGGCTTCACCCCTTCGCAGGTGGCCCGCGCCTACACCGCGCAGGCCATGATCCCGGCGACACTCGGCCTGGTACTCGGCACGGTCTTCGGCAACCTCCTGGCCGTGCCGATCCTGGACGGGGCCACCAAGCAGCTCGGCGCGGCCAGGGCCACGATCCCGTTGTGGGTCAGCGCCGTGGTGCCGCTGGGCACCCTGCTCATCGTCGGCGTCGCGGCTCTGATCCCGGCACTGCGGGCCGGCCGGATGCCGACGGTGCGGGCCCTGGTGGTCGGCCGCGCCCCCAGAGCCGGGGGCGGTCAGGCGGCGCAGCGTCTGGCCGCGCGGCTGCCGCTGCCCCGGGCCATGTCGTTGGGGCTGGCCCAACCGTTCGCCCGGCCGGCCCGGGCCGTAGTGGTCGGTGCGGCGGTGCTGTTCGGCGTGGTGAGTGTCACGTTCGCGGTGGGGCTGGAGACCGGGTTCAACAAGTACCTGGACGTCAGCACCTCAGGCTTCAACGTCGGGTCGGAGTTCGTGATACCCACGGCCGACGTAGGCGTGCCCTGGGGTCTCTACGGCCCCAACGACCCGCGCAACCCGCACCTGGACGCCGCCGAGGTGGCCGCCGCGCTCGCCGGGATCCCGGGCACGAAGGCCGCGTTCGGCTTTGGCGAGAGCGGCGCGACCATGGTCGGCGCCCCGCCCGGCGGCGAACCGGCGAAGGTGTTCACGGTCACCGGCGACTTCTCCTGGACGAACATGGAGCTGCTGTCCGGCCGCTGGTACTCGGCGCCCGGCGAGGCCGTGGTCGGCGACAAGCTGGCCACGGCGGTGGGGATCCACGTCGGTGACGACGTCGCCGTGGTGCAGCAGAACGAGCAACTGTCGCTGAAGGTCGTCGGCATCAACTTCGACACCAACCAGGGCGACTACACGGTCATGACGGATGCGGCCACCTTCACCGCCGCCGGTCTGACCCCGCACATCGACCAGTTCAACGTCGAGCTGGCCGACACCGTCAACGAATCGGACTGGTCCACCTCGGCCGCCGCCGCGCTGACCCCGCTGAACGCCTCGGTCCAGCCGAGCACCGGTGGGGGCAAGAACATCGTGGTGATCACCATGGGCGCCCTGGTGGCCACGCTCACGCTGATGATGATCGCGGTCGCCGCGCTCGGGGTGCTGAGCATGGTGGTACAGGACACCCGGGAGCGGGTTCATGACCTGGGGATCCTCAAGGCCCTCGGGATGACGCCCAAGCAGACCATTGCGATGGTGCTGACCTCGGTGTCCCTCACCGGCCTGATCGCCGGGCTGATCGGGGTCCCGCTCGGGGTCGCGGTGGAGAAGGCGACGCTGACCCCGATGGGGAACGCGATCGGCCGGCACCTGCCGCCGAGCGTGTCCCACGTCTACACCGCCGGGCTGCTCATCCCCCTGCTGGCCGGCGGGATCGTGATCGCCCTGCTCGGGGCACTGCTGCCGGCCGGCTGGGCGGCCCGGTCGCGGACCGCCACCGCGCTGCGGACCGAGTAGGACCGAACAGGACCGAGCAGAGCCGCTGGTCGCCGCGGCAACGGCGGTGCTGGGCACTGCACGGCGCGGCAACAACGCCAATGCCGACCTCCCCCGGTTGATGCCCTCGGGAGGTCGGCATTCCGGCGTCTTCCCTCAACACAGAGGCGTGAGAGGCACCCGGCATGGCGGGCAGCGTTTTCGACCTGTGCTCGATCGGCATCGGCCCGTAGAGGTCACAGACAGTCGGCCCGATGCGCGCGGCCCGGATGTTCGTCAAAACCTGGCGGATCCTCACCAACTCCGCACCGATCCCGCCCGCGCCACCAACCTCCTGCGCGCCCTGCTCGTCCCGGCGAACCTCGTAGTCAACCGATCAAGGCCCGGGACAGCCGCCCACCGACTGCACGAACACCTACGAACCCTGCCACACCACCACGGCTGATCAGCCATTTCCAAGGTGGTGGATCTTCACTGCTCCCGCGCGTACCGCGCCAGGAACAGGTCGACCCCGGAGCTGATCATCCGGTGCATCCCGGCCTCGTCCAGTTCGGCCTCCGGGCTGAACGTCCGCACCAGCTGCGGCACGCCCACCGTGCAGGCCACCAGCTGCTGCACGGCCAGCGCCGGGTCTTCCACTACGAGCACGCCGCGGCGGTCCAGTTCGGCGAAGGCCTCGATCAGCGGGCCGTTGTTCATGTCGTAGCTGACCCGGTACCAGAGCTGGCCCAGCTGCGGGAAGCGGTCGATCTCGCCGATCACCAGGCGGCGCAGCGACATGATGTCGGGGCGCAGCAGGATGCGGGTCCAGTCGAGGGTGAGGGTGATCAGCGCGGAGCGCAGGTCGTCGGCCTCGGCGATGGTGGAGTTCCACGGCTTGAGGTCCTCGTAGGTGGTGGGCAGGACGCCGCCGATCACCGCGAGGAAGAGCCGTTCCTTGTTGCCGAAGTGCTTGTAGATGGTGGCCTTGGAGACGCCGGAGCGGGCGGTGATGGCGTCCATCGAGGCGGCGGAGTAGCCCTCCTTGAGGAACTCGGCGAGCGCGGCGTCGATGATCGCCTGCCGGCGCCGCTGGGCGGCGTCGACCGGGGTCGGGATGATCGGGATGCCGAACTCGTCGGTCGGCTGGGGGCTGTCGGCGGCCATCGGGGTTCTCCTCGGGGTGCTCGGGCGGAGACGGTACGGGCCAGTATAGGAAACTGAACGGTTCGGTCGATGCGGTGACACCGGGACCGTAGGCAGGTGGCGCCGGGACGGGCGGTAACCCCGTCGGCGTGCGGGAGACCCGGCGGCAGCCGGCGGCACTCGGCGGCATGTGGCGGGCGCCCGGCTGTGCCCCCGCTGTGCGCCCCGCGGCCCCCGGCCGTGCGCCGGGTCAGCGCACCAGCGAGGCGACGTACGAGCCCAGCCCGGCGATCCGCCCGCCGGACGCCGCCAGCTGCGGGCCGAGCGCCGCACCGAGCAGGAACACCAGGTTGAAGAGCCCGATCGCCTCCGGCCGCCGCTGCGGCGCCACGGCCTCGGCCCCCGCGCCGGTCAGGACGCCCTGGCCGCCCGCGTTGACGCAGGCGCTGGCCCCGGCGCCCAGCAGCACCAGCGGCGCCCAGGGGGCGAACGCGGCGAGCCCGAGTGCGGCGAACGAGACGCCGAGCAGCAGGCCGGCGGTGCGCCGCAGGCCCAGTCGGGGCGCGGCGCGCACCAGCGACCAGGAGAGCAGCGCGCCGGTCAGGGTGGCGAGCGAGCCGGCGGCGCCGGTCTGGACGGCGCTCCAGCCGGTCAGCGCGGCGGCCCGCCGCGGTGCGCCGTAGACCAGGCCGAAGTTGACGGTCGCCAGGACCAGCATCACCCCGGCGACGGCCCGGAAGCGCGGCACCGCCAGGGCGTCCAGGCCGAGGAACGAGCGGCTCGCCGCGGGCGCGCCCGCGCCCCGCGCCGGCTCCGGTCCGGGCCCGGCCGCCGGGCCGTGCGCCGGGCCATGCGCCGGTGCGGCGCACCCGCGCAGTGCGGCCGGCAGCACCGCCAGGGTCAGCACCGGCAGCACCAGGCAGGCCCGCCAGCCCAGCCCGGCCGCCACCGCCGCGCCGATGAACAGCCCGACGGTGCCACCCGCCGCGCTGCCGATCGCGACGACTCCGGAGGCACGTCCGTCCGGTTGACGCGCGGCCAGCTGGAAGGCGGCCACGTTGAACCCGGCCGCACCGACCCCCAGCAGGACGCGCCCGGCGACCAACGGGCCGAGGGCCGCCCCGGCGGCGAGCGTGACCAGCACGCCGAGCAGCAGCGCCCCCGCGGAGGCGAGCAGCAGCGCCCGGGGGCCGCGCCGCCCGGCGGTGCCGGTGAGCAGCGGGGTGCCGAGCATCATGCCGAGCCCGTAGCCGCTCATCAGCCAGGAGGCGGAGTCGAGGCCGGTGTGCAGCTCCCGCGCGATGGCGGGCAGGACGAGGCTCGGGCCGGAGAGTCCGGCCGCCCCCGGGACGGCGACCGCTGCGAGCAGCACGCCGGTCCGGAGCGACCCCCGTACGCCCCGGCCGGTGCTGCCCTCCGGCGGCTCCGCCGGGAGCGTGTCCGCCCCGGCCGCCGTGTCCAGCGCTCCCGGACTCATTCCGGGATCCTCCCGAACTTTCCGTTCGAGAAGTCGAGTTGGGCCTGCCGGAGCTCGGCCGCGGTGTTCATCACGAACGGGCCGCCGCGGGCCACCGGCTCGCCGATCGGCTCGCCGGCCAGGACCAGCACCTCGGCCGGGCCGTCCGGCGCGGCGACGGCGATCCGCTCGCCGTCGTGCGCCAGCACCGCGAGCCGGCCGTCCGACAGCGGCGTGTCGGGCAGTTCGACGGCGCCGGAGAGTACATAGACGGCGGCGTTGTGGCCGACCGGCACGGTGAAGTCGACCCGCCCGCCGGCGGGCAGCACGGCGTGCGCGAGCAGGACCGGCAGGTGCGTCTCGAAGGGTCCGGCCACGCCGTGGCTGCGGCCCGCGATCACCTTGACCCGGCTGCCGTCCTCGGTGTGCACCACCGGGATGGTGTCGGGCCCCTGGTTCTGGCTGCGGGCCGGGAGGTCCTTCAGCCGGGCGGGCAGGTTCACCCAGATCTGGAGCATGTGCTGGCGGCCGCCGTGGGCGAGCAGGTCGGCGGTCGGCTCGTTGGAGTGGACGATGCCGGCACCGGCGGTGAGCCACTCGACCTCGCCGGCGACGCTGGTTCCGCGCCGGCCGGTCGAGTCGGCCCAGTCCATCGAGCCCTCGATGAGGTAGGAGACCGCCTCGAAGCCGCGGTGCGGGTGGGCGGGGGCGCCCTTGGCCTCGCCGGGGGCGAGCAGCAGCGGACCGGTCTGGTCGACCATCAGGAACGGGTCGAGCATCGGCAGTTCGGCCACCGGGAACGGGCGGCGGACGGGGAAACCGGCGCCCTCGACGGTGTGCACGGGATCGATGACGGTGGCGGTCGAGCGGACGGGGGCGGCCTGGGCCGCGGCGAGCTGAGTCGTCGTCATGCCGAAAACTGAACTACACGAGCCAGTTCAGAGTCAAGACTGAACCGTCTGGTTGACGCATTGAACTGAACCGTTTAGATTTTTCGATGTCGGAACAACCGCCGGCCCAGCACCCGCACTGCCCCGCACCACCCGCCCTGCACCGGGCAGGCCAGCCACCACCCGCACCCACACCGCAAGGAGCACCGCCATGAGCGCGTCCAAGGTCTTCGCCATCTCCGGCTCGCTGCGCGCCGACTCGCACAACACCGCGCTGCTGCGCGCCGCCCGCAAGCTCGACCCGGCCGGCATGGAGATCGAGATCTACGACGGCCTGCGCGAGATCCCGCCGTACGACTACGACCTCGACCACCCCGGCAAGCGCCCGGCCGTCGTCGAGGACCTGCGCCGCAAGGTCACCGAGGCCGACGGACTGCTCATCGCCACCCCGGAGTTCAACTACTCCATCCCCGGCGTCCTCAAGAACGCCCTGGACTGGCTGAGCACCGACTGGACCAAGACCGAGGGCCTGCCGCTGCACCGCAAGCCCACCGCGATCATGGGCGCCGCCCCCACCAACTTCGGCTCCGTCCGCGCCCAGCTGGCACTGCGCCAGGTCTTCGTCTGGACCGACAGCGACGTCGTGGTCAAGCCCGAACTGGTCGCCTTCCGCTCGCACGAGCGCTTCGACGACGAGGGCGAGCTGACCGACGAGGGCACCGCCGGCATCCTCAAGGACCTCCTCACCGCCCTCCAGGGCAAGATCGACGCCGCCCGCGCCTGACGGTCCCGTCCGACACCCGGGCCTGACACCCCGGCCTGACACCCGGCCGACGCCCCATCCGGGGCCGTCCGCCCTCCGCCGTCCGCTGTTCACCCTCCGCCGACCGCACCCCGAAACCCGCCGCCCCCACGCGGCACGAAGCCCCGCCGAGCACCTGCCCGGCGGGGCTTCGCCACACCTGCGGCGCCCGTCGCCACAGGCGCCGGTGGCCGCTCGGCCGGCCCGCGCGCCGACCACCGTCACGGCCGGCCGATCCTCGGACGATCCACAGGAAACGGCCCACCCGCCGCAGGCCAGGTCCTTGGCAGGCAGCCGACCCGTGGTCAGGTACCGCGTGACGGCCGAGTCCGCCCAGGACGGGCCGTTCACCACCACGCGGCGGCCCTCACCACCGGTCACCGTGACCGTCCGCGAAATCGGCCGGCCGCTGACGCGGGCGCCGGCCGAAGCGGGGCGGCGGGTGGCAGCGGTGTCGCGGCACGCGGCGGCCGTGCCGGGCGGCGTCCGCCACACCGGCGGGGGCGCACCCCGGCCGTGCGACCGTCTCGGTGACGGCGCCTCGGTCCCGGTCCGGGAGGGCCGGGCACTCATGCGCCCCGAAAGCCCCGACATCCCCGACAGCCGGGCACTGCTCCTGGTGGGTGGCGACGCCAAGGTCGCCGCCACGGCGAGTGCGAAGGTGAGCTTGGCGGCTGCCGTTCCCTCCCGCTCGCCGACCGCCACGCCGAGCGACCCGGCGGGGCCGGGCCCGGCCGGCCTCCCCGAGCAGCCCGGCGGCCCCGGGGGGTTCCGACTTCCCCTCGACCGGGGCCCAACGTCGTCCTTGAGCTCGCCGCCGGTGCCGGCGCCGGGCTGCTTCTCGTCGGAGGGACCCTGGTCCTCGTACGGCACCGCCGCCGTACGAGGAGCTGAGCCGAGCACGGTCAGGGATGCCGCCGGGGAGCCGTAGCGGCCGACCGCCACGAGCTCCGGACACGTACGGTTCGCGGCTATCCGAGGCCGCGAGCGTCCTGCTTCAGCGCCGTGTCGACGGTCAGCGCGGTCGCCACGACAAGGCTGAGGAGCGGGTCGGTGAGCGGGCGGTGGATCTGGAGCACGTAGTTGTCGGCCGTGGTGAACATCGTCTTCGCCAGGCCTTCCCAGGTCTTGGTGATCCGGGCCACCTCGGTGTCCGTCTCGTCGACGATGGAGAAGTTCCAGGCCCGCCAGTTCTCCGCCTTGATGGCGCCGACCTTCCGGCCGCCGACCTCCAGCGCGAAATTGATCTTCCCGATGGCGTTCTGCTGGATGATCTGGCCGACCTCCTGGCCATTCGGATGCTGCACGATCACCCGCGACTTGATGAGCTTCGCCGGGCGGGTCAGCAGGAGCACCGGGGTGCCCTGCGCGTCACGGATCTCCAGTTTGTGGGTCAGGTACTGGTCGATGGAGAAGAGCAGCCGTATCACCTTGCGCAGACCGCTCTGGCCGACCTGGACCACCGAGCCCAGCGTGGCGCCCTGCTGGTCGAAGACCGAGTACTCGTTGGTCAGCTCGATCAGCTTGGCCTTCTGGTTCACCACCAGGACGGGCTCGGAGAAGAGGGTGCCGCCGCCACCGAGGACCGGTCCGACGCCTGCCTGCTGCCGAACCTGGCGCTGTACCTTGGCAGCGTCGCCGACCGGAGCAGCCGGCTGCCCGGGGAGACCGGGGGTGTTCGTGTTCTGGGACATGGCGGGCAGGCTAGGCCCAATCCACTGTGGGTAGCCAGATCGTTTCGAACGGCCCCGGGTTCGTTCGGGACTTCGAGTTGCGAACTGACCTGCAGGTTTGGGTGTTTGCGAACGACCGCCGACCGGTACGCGACGGTATGGATGTGGCTGATGTCACATCTGCTGGTCCCGTGCGGGCGACGGCCCGCCTCGGGGCAGGCCGTCCCGACTGTCGAGACTTGTCCGGAGCCATGCCCCGGACGTGCACGACCGACATGCATCCGACACGCCCTCAGGTCGTGGTGCGCGGCGGGCACGACGCCGGACCCCGGGCCGGAAACCGGGAGTCAGGAACCGGGAGCCAGGAACCGGAGGATGGCGACCCGTGGACGGCTCCGGCAGCCGATGGCCCACGACGAACCCGCGCGCTTCGAGGGGTCTCCCCGGCACATGCACGTCAACGCTGCTCAGCGGGGTTGCGAGGAGTCCTTGCGGAGAAGCTCCTCGGAGGTGCAACTCTGGTCGGGATCCAGCACCAGACAGATGTCGAAGCCTCGGCCGTCACGCTGGACCTGCGCGACGATGTCGCACCCGCCGGTCGCCCCCTTGCTGCTCGCCCAGACGTCGAACAACGCACCTTCGGTCGGCGAGGCATCGGCGTTGTTCGACGAGCCGTCCTGCCTCCAGAACTGCCATCTGCCGGCGGCCAGAGTCGAAGGGCACGTGTAGTCGGGTACCGCCTTGCGGATCCCACTCGCCGTCAGGCTGTGATCCGCCGACACGTGAAGTCTGGCGCCCGCCGCGTTGCTCCAGTCCCCGACCAGTTCGGCCTGTCGGATGGCGGCCGCTCCGCCGCCGGCGCCCGCGCACGAGATGCAGCCGAGGGCCACAAGCCCGAGGACCGCAGCCAGGCGTCCGAACAGCCGGTGGAGTCGATGCGCAGGGTCGGTCTTCCTGCTGCCCGGCCTCGGTGCCGCCGGCCGGCCCAGGTCGAACCCGCCCATGGCAGCGAGCATGATGTCCGTTCCCTCTCCATCGGTTTCGAGCGAGTCGATGGCCGGCGGGAAGCAGACGGCCGGCCGCCACGAGTACGGGGCTACCCTGCCACACTCCTTGAACGTGTTCAATTTTGGCCCGGGACGGGAGCCCCCGCCGGACGCGGACGATCGGGCGGGGGCTTGGAGCCGGGCCCCGGGCGGAGATCAGAACGTGGGTGGTGGCGGTGTGGTCGCGCAGGCCGTAGTTGCTGTCGTCGAAACACGCGAAGGTGGACGGGTGCCGTTGTCAGTGGCGCAACGCTCATCGGCTCACTGTTCGTCGGCGGCACCGCATCCGCCGAGGCGGTGCCCTTGCAGCACGTCGGCCACCAGGATCGTCCGCCCGCGGATGCTCCCGTTCCGACCCCGGCGGCGTCGGGGCCGGATCCGCTCCCGGTCTGGGACATCGGGACGCTGCGGCGAAGGGTCCTCAGAGGCCCCCTCCGCCGAGTCACCGGCTTTGATTCCACGCCCGGGCGCGGCCGCGCGGTCCTCGGGGTGAGCCGTCCTGGCCACCCCTGGCGGGTCACCGACACGAGGGTGACGTGTGGTGATTGCATGACCACTGACCGCGCCGGCCACCCCCAGCCCTTGAGGAGCCACCGTATGACGGGCACCATCGACGCCCCTCCGGCCGGGACCGCCGGCCCGAGGCTGAGAACCGGCCGGGCGGTGCTGCGCTGGCTGACCACCACCGACCACAAGGTGATCGGGAACCTGTACCTCGTCACCGCGTTCGGCTTCTTCCTGTTCGCCGGCCTGCTCGCCATGCTGATGCGCGCGGAACTCGCCAGGCCCGGGATGCAGTTGATGGACAACCAGCAGTACAACCAGCTGTTCACCATCCACGGCACGATCATGATGCTGCTCTTCGCGACGCCGACGTTCGCTGGGTTCGCCAACGCGGTGATGCCCCTGCAGATCGGGTCGCCGGACGTCGCCTTCCCCCGGCTGAACGCCTTCACCTACTGGGTGTACCTGCTGGGCGGGTTGACGGTCGTCGGCGGCTACCTGACCACCAACGGTGCCGCCGCGTTCGGCTGGTTCGCCTACGCCCCGCTCAACGGGCCCGTCCACAGCCCCGGCACCGGAGCCGACCTGTGGACCATGGGCCTGGCGGTGGCGGGCGTCAGCACGATCCTGGGCGCCGTCAACTTCATCACCACCATCACGTGCCTGCGGGCTCCGGGCATGACCCTGTTCCGGATGCCGATCTTCACCTGGAACGTCCTCTTCACCTCGATCCTGGCGCTGTTCGCCTTCCCGGTGCTCACCGCCGCGCTGCTCTGCCTGGAGGCGGACCGCAAGTTCGGGGCGCACGTCTTCGACGCGGCCAACGGCGGCGCGATGCTCTGGCAGCACCTGTTCTGGTTCTTCGGGCACCCCGAGGTGTACATCGTGGCGCTGCCGTTCTTCGGCATCGTGACGGAGATCCTTCCGGTCTTCAGCCGCAAGCCGGTCTTCGGCTACTACGGCCTGATCGGTGCGACGATCGCCATCACCGCGCTCTCGGCGGTGGTGTGGGCGCACCACATGTTCGCGACCGGCCAGGTGCTGCTGCCGTTCTTCTCCCTCGCGTCCTTCCTCATCGCAGTACCGACCGGGGTGAAGTTCTTCAACTGGGTCGGCACCCTGTGGAACGGCTCGCTCTCCTTCGAGACACCGATGCTCTTCTCCCTCGGGTTCCTGGCGACCTTCCTCCTCGGCGGTCTGACCGGGGTGCTGCTGGCCGCGCCGCCGATCGACTTCCACGTGACCGACAGCTACTTCGTGGTCGCCCACCTGCACTACGTGCTGTTCGGCACGGTCGTGTTCGCGACCTTCGCGGGGTTCTACTTCTGGTGGCCCAAGATCACCGGGAAGATGCTGGACGAGCGCCTCGGCAGGATCCACTTCTGGCTGCTGCTGCCCGCGTTCCAGGCCACCTTCCTGGTCCAGCACTGGCTCGGCGCCCAGGGCATGCCCCGCCGCTACGCCGACTACCTCGCGTCGGACGGCTTCACCACCCTCAACACCGTCTCCTCGATCGGCGCGTTCCTGCTCGGCGCGTCCACCCTGCCGTTCCTCTACAACGTCTGGCACACGGCCAGGTACGCGCCGAACGTCACCGAGGACGACCCCTGGGGCTACGGGCGCTCCCTCGAATGGGCCACCTCCTGCCCGCCGCCGCGCCACAACTTCCACGCGCTGCCGCGGATCCGTTCCGAGGGGCCCGCCTTCGACCTCCACCACCCCGAGCACTCACGGCAGGCCCTGGACGCAATGGAGGAGAACCGGTGAAGGCCGAGTCCTACCTGTTCGGCGGCATCGCCGCGTTCTTCGGTGCCGCCGCCGTCGTCTACGGCTACTTCGCGAGCGAGCCCGCGGGGAAGGCCGCCCTCGCGATCGCCTTCCTGATGTCGACGCTGGTCGCGTTCTTCTTCTGGGTCCAGTACACCCGCCGTAGTCAGCGCCCGCAGGACCGCACCGACGAGGAGATCGTCGCGGGCGCCGGTCCGCTGGAGTTCTTCGGACCCCGCAGCTACTACCCGGCGCTCACCGCGGCGGGGCTGGCCCTGTTCGGCCTCGGGGTGGTCTACGCCCTGTGGATCGTCCTGATCGGCGCCGGAGTGACGGCCGCCGGGGTCTTCGGCGCGTACTTCCAGTACGCCGGCAGGGAGGACTGAGACGGGGAACTCAGTCGCCTGGTGCGCCTGCCCGGCCGGGCGTCGCGTCCTCCTGCGGTGCGGCCCCGGCGATCTCCTGGGGCGTCGGCAGCTCGACCCGGTCCCGGTAGAACCAGCGGCTCACCCGCTGCCGCAGCCGTTCTCGCCGGGTCGCACCCGCCCCGGGTGGGGGCAGCGGACGGGGCATGTTCCGCATGGCCAGCACGTACCGGCGGCCGCGGGGCAACGGCCGGTGCCTGCCGTGGAACCCGCCCTCGATGCCCTGTCGGACGAACCCGGTCTCCATCCCCCCGGTGAGCAGTTCCCGCTCGTGCGCCTGCAGGGCCAGGGCCAGTCGCTTGGTCAGCCAGAACGCCGCGACCGGGCCGACGAACACCAGGGCCCGCAGGACCCGGTCCAGGCCCTCCACGGACACGTCCAGCACCCGCGCCACGACATCCTGCCCGCCCGCCACCAGGAGGACCACGTAGAACACGGACCCGGCGACCCCGAGCGCGGTCCGGGTGGGCCGGTTGCGAGGCCGGTCGCACAGGTGCTGCTCACCGCGCTCCCCAGTCACCCACTGCTCCAGGAACGGGTACGCGTAGAGGCAGGCGAAGAACAGCAGCGGGAACAGCACCGCCGGGACGAGGGGGTTCCAGGAGACGGTGTGGCCCCACAGGCTGGTCTCGGCACCTGGCATCAGCCGCAGCGCTCCCTCGATGAACCCCATGTACCAGTCGGGCTGCGCGTCCGTGGACGCCTGGTCCGGGCGGTACGGCCCGTACTGCCAGATCGGGTTGATCTGGGCGATCGCGGCGGCGAGCGCCAGGACGCCGAAGACCGCCATCATCAGGGCGACCGTCTTGACGGTGAACGTCGCGAACAGCGGCTTGCCGACCACGTTCCGGTTGGTGCGCCCCGGCCCGGCCCACTGGGTGTGGGTCAGGTGGAAGACCAGGATCAGGTGGGCGGTGATCAGCGCGAGCAGCAGTCCCGGCAGCAGCAGGATGTGGGTGCTGTAGAGGCGCGGCACGATGTCCTGGCCCGGATAGTCGCCGCCCCACAGGAAGTAGGCCAGGTAGCTGCCGACCAGGGGAACGGACAGCACGAACCCCTGCGCGGTGCGCAGGCCGGTGCCGGAGAGCAGGTCGTCCGGCAGCGAGTAGCCGGCGAAGCCCTCGATGAGGGCGACCTGGAACAGGGTCAGGCCGATCAGCCAGTTCACCTCGCGGGGACGGCGGAAGGCCCCGGTGAGGAAGACCCTCAGCAGGTGGGCGCCGATGGCGGAGGTGAAGAGCAGGGCGCCCCAGTGGTGCATCTGGCGGATCAGCAGGCCGCCGCGGACGTCGAAGCTGATCGCGAGGGTCGAGGAGTACGCCTGACTCACCCGGATGCCGTCCAGCGGAGCGTAGGTGCCGTGGTACACCACCTCCGCCATGGAGGGGTCGAAGAAGAAGGTGAGGACCACGCCGGTCAGGAGCAGCAGTACGAAGCTGTAGAGGGCGAGTTCGCCCAGCAGGAAGGACCAGTGGTCGGGGAAGACCTTCCGGATCACCCCCTTCGCGCCGTCGAACAGGGGCAGGCGCCGGTCGAGCGCCACTGCCGTGGCTTCCACGGCTCGCCCGGCCCGGTCACGGACCCGGGCCTTCGTCCTCGACAGCGGCATCCCAGCCCGCCCCTTCCTCCGGTCGAATCCGTTCTGACAGGCATAGCCCGCACCGCCGCACGAGAGGCCGTGGCACGCTCTGGGAGGACGACTGTCACCCGGACGATTGGATTCGATCGGCGCTCCCGATTCTGCGGCGCCCGTGCAGCGATCGGGCGATCGTCGAAGCCGGCGCGCAGGTCCCGGAGGCCCGCGCCCCGCACGACGGCACCGTCCGGGGCGTACGCCGATGTCATGATGACCCGGCCAGGGGCGGGCGCGCAGGCGATGACCTTCGTGATCTCCGGGACGGCCTTGAGGATCGCGGCGACAGCCGAGAACAGCGGGCCATCAGATGCCCAGCTGGTCGTCGGTGGTGACGGAGGCGGCACCGGGAGCGCCGATGCGGGTCCACCTCCTGCGCCCTCGACTGTCGGCGCGTCGACGTTCCGTGGCCCCTGGTCCGTGGCCCCTGGTCCGTGACCGACGGTACTACCAGGTCACACCGCCGGTCACGGCATCCGCTCGGCAGCAGCATGAGGATGCGAAGGCCACGGTCAGCGTCCCGTCCGGGCAGCCGGCCGGACGGCTGAGCAGCGTGGAAGGCCGTCGCCCGGGGCGGGCGGCGGCCTTCGTAGGTCTGTCAGTTCAGGGTGAATTGCCAGTACGCAGCGTCGCGGTACCCGGCGGATTGCGGGGTGACCTTCACCGTGACGAAGCCCCCCTCCTTGTCGGGCTTGATCCGCACCGGCACGGTGCGTTTCCGGTCCTTGCCGAGGGGCGGTGTGAGGGCGGATTCGGTGCCGGCCCGGTCCAGCACGGTGACGCCCCAGCCGGGGATGTCGGGGCTGCGCGGTTTCCCCCCGCGGACCACGATGGGGGCGAAGCCGCTCACGCCGACGCCGGTGTCCGGGGGTGTCCCGCCCGGGCGCAGTTCTTCGTCGGTGCCGTTGTCGTAGGTGACGGTGAAGCCGTAGGTGTTGTCGGGTTCCCGGTGTGGTGCGCTGACGGTGATCGTCAGGCCGTCGTCGTAACGGGCGGTCGCGCCGGGGCGGAGGGGTTCGGCATCGCTCCCGGACGTGCCTTCGAGGTGCCCGTACCCGGTCAGGCCCTTCTCGAACTCGCCCAAGGCCACGCTTCCCAGGACGACGAGGGCGGTGAGGACGGCCACCGCGATGCCGCAGCCGCCGGCCCACCGCGGGCTTCCCGGGGCCGGAGGGTTGGTGGGAGTCGAGTCCGTGTCCATGCGGGTCACGATAGGAAGCGGTCGGCACGGACTCATGAGCAGGCGTACTCAACACCCGGCTGAGTAGTGCCGAGGAGCACCTTGCGCTTCCCGCCCCGGCCGCTCGGGCCCGGCCGGGGCGAGGGCGGCCTGGCGGCGCTGACACGGCACGGTGACGTTCCGGTAGGCGGGGCCCCACCGTGCTTCCGACCCCCGGCCGTTCCCACGAGTTCTATGGCTGGTCCGCCGTGGACGCGCCGCTCGGGCCGGGCCCGCTTCCGCTGCCGAGCAGTCTGTCGACGAGGAGTTCGGGGTAGCCGTCGGCCGGCAGGTCGAGGCCGAAGATCACCCGGATGTAGAACGGTGCGACGAGCTGGTCGAGGATCTGCTCCAGCGGTGGCGGGTCCTCGCCCCGGGCCGCGGCACGTCGGCGGATCTGCTCGATGGAGTGCATGCGGCGCTGGAAGTGCTGTGCACGTTCGGTGGGGGCGTGGGCGCTGGTCGGCATGGACAGGACGACGGCGCGCACGAGGGCGCGCCCTTCGGACGTGCGGATGCTCTCGACGCTGGCCCGGGCCCAGGCGAGGAGGTCACCGCGCAGGGTGCCGGTGTCGTTCAGCGGTGAGTTGCGTTCGAGGCGGGTGGTGACCGTGTCGGCCAGGAGTGCGTCGAGGCTGCCCCAGCGCCGGTAGACGCTGGTGTGGCTGACGCCGGCGCGTTGCGCGATCGCCGGGATGTTGAGGTCCTCGCCCTGCGGGTCGGAGAGCAGGTCGACGACCGCCTGGTGGACGGCCGCGCGGACCTGCTCGGGGCTCCTGCGGACTCGTTCGGACGCTGGTTTCTGAGGCATGCCCTCATCGTAAGCACAAATATTTGCTTCCACGGCAGGAGGGGTCTACAGTTCCAGTCGCAAGCACAAATCTGTGCTTGCAGACGAAGGAGAGTGCGCGATGAAGCAGCTGCTGTTCCCGAACAACATCCAGTTCTGGTACGAGACCCTGCGGTCGTTGAGCCACATCGCCTACGGCGGCGCGGACTTCGGCGAGGTCGTCTCGACCGGTGAGCGGATCACCGAGGGCGACTACTCCAGCTGGTACACCGAGTGGATGGCCACCGCCGACCGGGTGTCCGGGGAGGCCGAGAAGGCACTGGCGGCCGGTCACCCGGTGAGCGCCCGGGACGGGTTCCTGCGGGCGTCGAACTACTACCGGTCGGCCGAGTTCTTCCTGCACGGCCACCCCTGCGACCCCCGCCACGACCACGCCTACGACCGCAGCGTGGCCTGCTTCCGGGCGGCGGCCGCCCTGTTCACCCCGGTCATCGAGCCCGTCGAGATCCCGTACGAGGGCACCACCCTGCCGGGCTACCTGTACCGCGTCGACGACTCCGGGACACCGCGGCCGACCCTGATCATGCACAACGGCTTCGACGGCACCGCCGAGGAACTGCACTTCTCCGGGGCGATGGCCGGCGTCGAGCGCGGCTACACCGTGCTGGTCTTCGACGGTCCCGGCATGCCCGGGCCGCGCCACCACGAGGGCCTGGTCTTCCGCCCCGACTGGGAGAACGTCATCACCCCCGTCGTGGACTTCGCCGAGACCCTCCCGGACGTCGACAACAACCGCATCGCGCTCCTCGGCATCAGCATGGGCGGCATCCTCGCCCCCAGGGCCGCGGCCTTCGAACACCGCCTGGCCGCGCTGGTGGCCGTCGACGGCCTCTACGACCTCGGCCAGACCTCCGTCCGCAACATCCCCGGCCCCCGTGAGGAGGCCGAGCGGCTCCTGCGTGCGCAGTCCGCTCCCGAACTCGACGCCGCCCTCGACGAGATCATGGCCAAGGACCCGATCGCACGCTGGGCGATCAACCACGGCATGTACGTCATGGGCGTCGACACCCCCCGGGCCTTCAACGCCTCCTACCTCGACTACAGCCTCGCCGACGGCATCGCCGAACGGATCCAGTGCCCCACCCTCGTCTGCGACGCCGAGGAGGACATGTTCTTCCAGGGCCAGCCCGAACAGCTCTACGACCACCTCACCTGCCCCAGGACCCTGATGGCCTTCACCACCGAGGAGGGGGCCGGCGCCCACTGCCACCCCGGCGCCATGCGCCTGTCCCAGGCCCGCATCTACGACTGGCTCGACGACATCCTCAAGAACTGAGAACGAGGACCGAGGATCGAACGCGCGGGGCCGGCGTGCGGGTCGGGCGCCGGGCGCGGGCCCCTACCGGCGCCCCTGGGGACGAATCGGGTGAATCGTCCGATACTTGACCCATGTCGCAGAACGCCCGCACGCACCAGGAACAGTCGCGTCTCACGGTCAAGGGCCGCGAGGTGCGGCTGCGCACCATCGCCATGGCCGTCATCGCGGTCCTGGCCGTCTGGTTCATCGCGGTCAACACCGCCTCGGTGACCATCACCCTGTGGGTCGCCGACGTCACCATGCCGCTCTGGGTCGTCCTGACCGTCACGATCCTCGTCGGCGTGCTGATCGGTGTCTTCGTGGCCCGCCGCCGAGCCGCCCGCAAGTCAGCCCGGTCGTGATCCCCTGGGCCTTGCACCGGCGTCCAGGGCACGCCTGCTGGGGCGCGGCGGGGCCGTACCCTCGCTGTTCCGCCTTCCCGAGGACCGGCCGAAGCGGCCCACGGCAACGCCGCGATCAGCCCATGGCCGCACGGGTGGCGCGCCGGTCGAGGTGGTAGCGGGGGCCGGACGGGCGGGCGGTGCGCTTGCGGAACCGGCGGCCCCGGCGACCGCGCCGACACTCAGCGTCGGGCCCCAGCCGGGCAGGCGGGCTCGTGCCAGGTCCTGCGGACGACCCCGCCGCCGTGGGTGCGGTGCTCGCTGGACCAGGTCCGGCAGCACCCCACGCCGCCCGGACGGGCCGGCAACGGGGCGACGCGGACCGGAGCAACGGGCACGCGAGCAAGAGCGGGAGCGGCAACGGGAACGGGAGCGGTCGATGCACGGGAGCGTCGGCGGCGGCGGGGCCGAGTGGGAGTCGTCATGCCGAGGGCTCTGCCCGCCCGACCGCCGGGCCGAACCCGACCGTCACCCGAACGGACTACATCGCGGGGAAACGCGCCCCACCTGCTGCGTCGTCCGCTGGGGACCGCGGCCGGGCGGTCGACGGCATAGGCTGGCCGCCACGAACGGATCGGCCGGGGGAACGGCATGGGAGTCGAGAGGCCGGGCGGGGCGGGTGAGCCGGGCCCCGGGGCCTGCCCACGGTGCGCTCGGGACCTGGTGCGGGAGGCCACGCAGTCCGGGGAACGAGAACGTGCCAAGGAGTGGTGGAGGTGCCCGGGCTGTGGGTTCCTGGGACGTCCCGATCTCGGGGGCCGCCCCGTCCTCCACCCGTTCCGCGAGCTGACCGGCGACGACGCCGACTTCGTCTTCTGCGGCTGGGAGGACTGCAACCGGGCCGGCGAGGCCTTCGCCTGGAACAGCCGGCTGTGCGAGTGGATCGTCTGCACGGCCTGCGGCCGGGAGAACGTGCGCCGGATCAAGCGCGTCTCCCCGTGACAGCCGGCCCGCCCGGCCCCGGCCCCGGCCGCAGCCCCGGCTCCGCAGTCGTCCGGCACGGCCACCGGGCCGGACTTTGAACACCATTCAAGAGCATTCGAGAGCAGGCCGGGCCGGGGGTCCGGCCGACGGCCGACCAGCGGTGTGCACCCGACGTGCCGGTCCGCCACCGGACGACACCGGCACCGTAAGGTCCTCTCCGAGGACACGCGGCCCGCCCGGTCACCCGGACCGGGGACGCGCCGAACGGGCGCCGGGCCGCCGGAAGGACGAGACGAAGGGCTGGCACATCACATGCAACAGCGCAGTCTGCGGGACCTCCAGGTGTCGGCCGTCGGCCTCGGCTGCATGGGGATGTCAGCCTTCTACGGCACGGCCGACCAGGACGAGGCCGTCGCGACCGTCCGGCGTGCCCTGGACCTCGGCATCACCTTCCTCGACACGGCACAGGTCTACGGACCGCTCACCAACGAGTCCCTGGTGGGCGAGGCCGTCCGGGGACACCGCGACGAGTACGTGATCGCCACCAAGTTCAACTACCGGATGGACGACGCCGTACCCGGCGACATGTCGACGGTGGGCCGCCAGGACGGCTCCGCCGAGCACGTCCGCAGTTCCGTCCACGGCTCGCTCACGCGGCTCCGCACCGACCGCATCGACCTGTACTACCAGCACCGGGTCGACCCGGCCGTGCCCATCGAGGAGACCGTCGGCGCCCTCGGCGAACTGGTCGCCGAGGGCAAGGTGCGGCACATCGGGCTGAGCGAAGCGAGTGCGGAGACCATCCGCCGCGCCCACGCCGTCCACCCGGTCACCGCCGTCCAGACCGAGTACTCGCTCTGGACGCGGGACGTGGAAGCGGAGGTCCTCCCCACCTGCCGGGAACTCGGAATCGGCTTCGTGCCGTACTCCCCGCTCGGCCGTGGCTTCCTCGCGGGCCGCTTCAGCTCCCCCGACGAGCTCGACCGGGACGACTTCCGCCGCAGCAACCCGCGCTTCACCGAGGCCAATCTGGCGGCGAACCTCCGGCTCGCCGACAAGGTGAAGCAGATCGCCGCGGAGAAGGACATCACCCCGGCCCAGCTGGCGATCGCCTGGGTACTGGCCCGCGGCGAGGACCTCGTCCCGATCCCGGGCACCAAGCGCCGCACCTACCTGGAGCAGAACGCGGCCGCGGTCGACGTCGAGCTGACCGACGAGGACCTGGCCCGCATCGAGGCCGAGGTGCCCGGAGCGGCGGGCGAGCGCTACGACGAGGACGGGATGCGGGCGGTGAACCGCTGAGCGGCCGCCGCTGACCGGCTGCGCCGGCCCCGCCCCCGGCACCTCACGGCGTCCGGGCCGATCGTGTCCGGCCGTCGGCGAGGAGGAGCACGGTGAGCACGGGCCGGTCAGCCGGCTCCGCTCGTGAGCGCCAGGACGCCGCCCAGGACCGGAGGAGCGCCTACGGGTGGTAGAGGGCGCGGGCGCGTGTCAGGTCGACGGGCCCGTCCCCGCCGATGTGGAGGAAGTGGTTCGACTGCCATGCCTGCGTGCCGCGGGCCTGCCGGTTGGTCGTGGTCACCCACGGCGGGTAGACGCGGAACCCTCGTTTCCCGCCGGAGCCGCCGCGGGAGACGATGTCGCGCTCGCACAGGACCTCGCGCGGGAAGGCGAACTGCCCGAACCCGTTGTCGTCGCGGCAGCTGATGACGAAGAGGTCCACCGCGTCGGCAACGTCGAAGGGCCGGATCGGGCCCTCATCCGACCGCTGCCACACGGTCACGAACTGGCCCACCTTCGTCGGGGTGGTCTTGGCCACGCGGAACCGGACCGAGCGGCCGTCGATCGTGAATCCGCAAGCCGCGTACTCGGCGCTCTCCGGTTCGGCCACCGGATGCGAGCAGACGAAACCGCTCGGGTCGTACACCAATGCCTTCGCTGCCGGCAGATCGTCGTGCAGCCCCGCCCACGGCTGATTCGTCACCATCCCGCCATCCTGCCACCGCCGCCGGTCAGCCACGGTGGCGGCGGCGGTGAACGAGACGGTGCCGGCCTTCGTTCCGGACGGCGCCGCACCCGGGGCCCTCGCCGTAGCGGTGGCAGACCTCGGGCAGGCGGTCCGGCGGAGCACACTCGTCCCCACCGGGCGGGCCGGTCCGGGCCGGTCCGGGCCGGTCCGGCTTTCGGCCGCGACTCCGGACGCGATCCAGTGCGGCGGCGAAACCGCAGCACCCCACGGAACCATGACGCCCCGCCCACGCGTGGACCACACAGCAGCGCGAGGGGGCCCCGGATGAGCACGGTCAGCGTCATCGGCACGGTCGGGATCGTGGTCCTGGTCCTCTGCGTAGCCGCAATCGTGGCCGTGTGGCGGTCCGGCACCCCGTTCCCGCCGGAGCGGCCGGGCCCGCCGGGCTGTGTCGCGTGCGGGCACAGCGCGTACAGCCATGGCTCCCGCGGCAGTTGCAGCGAGACCGAGTACGACGGCCCGGACCGCTACGACGGCGGCGGCAACTGGATCGGTACCTGGAACGAGCGTTCGTGCTCGTGCCCCGGGTTCAGGACGGAGTGAGCTCGTGGTTGATCATCCGGCTCCGAACGGGCAGGTGCGGTTGATCACTCGTCCGCGGCCCGGGCGCGGTGGCGCCGCCGGTACCGGGCACGCGCCCGCCGCTGGCACGGCACGCTGCGCGGCACAGGATGGTGGGACGGTCCGGCAGAGACCGTCCCACACCGCCTCCCGTCGCCGCACTCCCCCGCTCCCGAGCCGTTGACCAGCAGGAACGGCGAAGCGCAGCCGGAGTTCCGGACAGGGCCTAGTAGAACAGGACGGAGAGGCGGGCCGTGTTGGGGGCGACGTCGCAGAAGTAGGTGACGGCCTCCCCGCGGGTCACGTAGGCGCGGCCGGCGGCGTCGCAGGCGGCGCCGCTCGGGTACATGCCGATGTAGGTGTATCCGGTGGTCCTCGTGGTGGATGCCTGGGCGGCGGGGGCGGCCATCACGCCACCCGCGACGGTGAGCAGTCCGGCCAGGGCCATCGTGGAAACCGCTGTGCGCAGTGCCATGTCGGTGTCTTCCTCCCTCTGACGAGAACGCCGGAGTCCGCTACCCGGCGTTGCGGCTGCGAGCCTTCCGGAATCCCGGATTCGAGGCAATGGTCGAGACCAATTTGGCAGGAAACAACTGATCGCCGGACCCCGCCGATATCGGACTGATCGTCATGTCAGCGATCCAGCATCGGAGTTGGGCACGGCAACCCGATGCCAACAATGGTCTGGACCACCTGATTCGATGGCATCGAGGGAAACAGCCCACCGGTTCGACGGACCCGCCGCCCACGTGCGCACCGGTCACCTCCCGACGGGGCGCCCCACCGGGCCGCCCACGGATCGGCTGAACGATCACTTGCCGACGGGGCCCGCGGGATGCAACCCGTCCAGGGCACGGATGCCTCGTCGCGGCCCCGTCCGGGTGGCGATTGCTCCCGGTCGCAGTCCGCCGGGGCGGCGGCCACGGACAGCAGGTGCGCGCCGTACCGGCCCCGGGTCCGGCCGGTACGGCGCGACCGGGCGACCTCGGGGTGTCCGGCCCCGTCCGTGCCACCTGATCGGAGCGTTCGGCCTTTCACCGTCGCCGATGCGGGTCGGCCGGGGCCGCGGCGGCTGTGATCCGCACCTGGTCGATGCCCTGGTCCAGGAAGGCGGCCAGGGCATGCGCCTCCGCTCCGACGGCTTCCTGTTCCTGTGGGGCCAGTGGCCGCAGTGGCGTGATGTGCAGGTGCCGGTCCTGCGTGGTCCAGGTGGCGGCGACGCGTCCGTCGACGAGCACGGCGCGCAGGCCCGCGACGGACAGGCCGAGGTGGGCGTCGTCGATGATGCGGCTGCGGTCGCGGTAGCCGAGGATCGCGTTGTCGAAGGCCGGGAGGAACCGAACGGGAGCGGGTGTGTCCGGGCACGGGCGTGGTGCCTCGGGCAGGTCGAGGAGTTCCCGGCCGCGATCGTCGCGGAAGGCGACCAGCTCGTCCCGGATGGCCCTGACCGCGGCGGGGAGACCGGCCAGACCGCTCCAGGCTCGGATGTCCGCCGTGGCGGCCGGCCCGAAGGCGGCGAGGTAGCGGCGTACCAGATGCTGTCCGACCGGGTCGTCGGCGTCGTCGGGCAGCGGGTCGAGGTCTCGTCCGAGCCAGGTGGCCAGGGGCAGGTTCCGCACGCCGGCCGTCGTCTGCCACAGGCCGCGCGGGGGAAGCTGGGCCATCGGGACGAGGGCGGCGACGAGGAGTTCGCCCAGGACGCGACGGGGCGGGCCCGGCCAGCGGTCCTGGAGCGCTCGGACGAGTTCGGTCATGGTGCGGGGCTGCCCGTCGGCCATGACCGCTCGGCCGGCCGCGGCGACGTCGTCGGGGTCGACGGCGGCGAGTTCGCGTCGGTAGGTGGCCGTCACCCGCTGACGCAGCATGGTGTCGTGGCGGGCCCGCCAGGCGAGTGCGTCGTCGCCGGTGACCAGGTGGACGGTTCGCCGCATCAGGTGCGTGCGCACGACGTGCCGGTCCGTCAGCACCCGGTCGAGTCGGTCGGGTGTGAACGCGTGCAGCCGCGACCACAGGCCGGTGAAGGGTTCCTGCGGTGCTTGGGCCTGCAGGCCGCACAGGTGTGCCACTGCTTCCCGGACCGGTGTGGCGGTGCGTGCGATTAGGTACTGACGGGCCAGGGTGGCACGGTTGAGAGCACGGGTGCTGAGCGTGGTCATGACCGTCCGGCTCCCTGCGCGCTCGTCGGCCGACCGCAGCGACGGCAGGCCGGGACAGCCAATCGCGCGGGCCGGCCCATCACGTACCGGGGAGGCGGCGGCGTCGATGCCGGTGTGTCCGGTGGTCGCACTCTCATGGCGCCCTGCCCTTTCGGTTCACTGCGGCCGGGGCCGCCGTGCGGCGGCCCCGGCAGGTCGTGTGTTCGTGCTCGGACGTTGATCAGCCGTTGTACGGTGCCGCCACGTCCAGGACCCAGGTCACGCCGAAACGGTCGGCGAGCATGCCGTACAGCGGTGCCCACGGCGACGGTTCCAGCGGCTGCACCACGGTCGAGCCCTCGGCGAGCTTCTGCCAGAGGGCACTGATCTCGCCGGTGTCGTCACCGCGCACGGAGACGAAGAACGGGTTGCTGCCCTGGTCCCAGGGCAGTCGGGAGGGCACGTCGTAGGCCATGACGTGGAAGCCGTTGTCGCCCACCACCTCGCCCCACACCACCCACTCCGCCTCGTTCTCGTTCCGCACGTTGCCCATGTCCTCGTACGTGATGGCGGTGACGCGCCCGCCGAAGACGGACCGGTAGTGGTCCAGCGCCTCCCGCGCCTGGCCCCGGAAGTTCAGGTGGGTGGTGGTCGTGACAGACATGGCCTACTCCTTGCTCGTGGTTCGGGGAGACACGCCACCGCAGTGGCGGGGCCGGGCGCGCGGCGCCCTCGTGGCCGGGGAGCGTGGGCCTCTCCGGCGTTCTTGAGACCCACCGTTCCACGGGTGGCGGACAGGATGTGTCCTGCACCACGGACAGAATGCGAGCATGCAGAAGACGTCCTCCCGGCTGCTCACCCTGCTCTCGCTGCTCCAGACGCGTCGCGACTGGTCCGGCGCCGACCTCGCCGAGCGGCTCGACGTCACCCCGCGCACGGTGCGCCGCGACGTCGACCGCCTACGGGAACTGGGATACCCGATCGTCGCCTTCATGGGGCCCGCCGGCGGCTACCGCCTGAACGCCGGCTCGCAGCTGCCCCCACTGCTGTTCGACGACGGCCAAGCCGTCGCCCTGGCCCTCGCCCTGCAGACCGCGGCCGCCGACACCACGATCGGCGAAGACGCCGCACGAGCCCTGGCCACCATCCGCCAGGTCATGCCCGCCCGGCTGCGCCACCGCATCGACATGCTCCGGGTCACCGCCGCCCGGCCGCCCACGACCGGCACCACGTCCCCGGTCGGCACCACGTCCCCGGCCGGCACCGAACTCCTCGCGGAGTTGAGCCGCGCCATCCACGCCCGTGAGGAACTGCGCTTCGCCTACGGCCACGACACCACCGGCCCCGACGGGCCACCCCGCCGCGCCCAGCCGCACCACCTCCTCACCTGGCACGGCCGCTGGTACCTGATCGCCTGGGACCTCGACCGCGACGACTGGCGCACCTTCCGCGCCGACCGCATGCGCCCCCGCACCCCCACCGGCCCGCACTTCACCCCACGCGAACTCCCCGGCGACGGCCCGGCCGCGTTCCTCTCCGGCCGGTTCCGCGGCACCGACGGCTCCACCGCCGGATGGCCCTGCCAGGGCGAGGTCATCCTCCACCGCCCCGCCCAGGCCGTCACCCCCTTCGCGCCGGACGCCATCGTCGAAGCACTCGGCCCCGACCGCTGCCGCCTCACCCTCGGCTCCTGGTCGTGGACCGGCCTGGCCGCAGCCATCGGCCGCTTCGACGCCGACATCCACGTCATCGGCCCACCACAACTGACCAGTGCGTTCGCCGAACTCGCCGCACGCTACGCCCACGCGGCAGGTACCTGACCAGCCTCCCTACGGCCCCGTCCGCAGCCGGGAGAGCCGATTCCACCCGAACCTGCCCCGCAGCGCGCCGCCGGCCCGGGTTCCCTCTGGACGGTTGCGACCCACCCCCGCCCCTCGTTCACTCGAACGGCGCAGCGCCGAAGCCCCCGGCCCGGGACATCCGGGGACCGCAGGTGCAGTGACGAGGAGTTGCCGGGATGCGCCGGCCGGTAGCGGGTGCGTGCTCGATCGGCCCGGTCCAGCCCGCGCAGAGCCGCTTGCAGCACAGCAGGAATGCCCGGCACCAGTGGCGAACGTGCCCCTGCCGTGCCTCCGTCCCGCTATCCGAGCGACCCGCACCCGGGATGTCCGACGCCGGACCCACCGCGATCGGCGGAGGCAAGCACCACCGCCGGCACGGCCGACAACGGTGCTTGTCCGTCCGACATCGGCGGCGGCGCGGTGAGGCTCTCGGCGAGGCGCTCCTCGAAGCGGCCGAGGAGCAGCACGGCACCCAGGAGAGCGGGGGGCATGAGCAGCGTGAGTACGAGCATGTGAACCTCCCGACGGGGATGGTCACGGGTTCGTTCGACTCGCTGGTCGATTCGCCTACACGCTATGGCCTGCGGCGCCATCCGGCACCTCGCCCGGCGAACGGGGAGCACACACAGCAGCCGCCCGAACGCTTCGCCGCGTCGCTGCTGGACCCGCCGGAGCCCCGAGGAGCCACCGCCACCGGCATGGCTGCGCGTCCGGCGCGGCGGGGTCGGCCGGGTCGGCACCGGTTCTACGTCATGCGCGCCACGGCCAGGGCCAGCGCGCGCTCCAGCGCCTCCTCGGCGCCGCACGGCACATCGGGCCGGACGCCGGTGCCCTCCCAGTTGGTGCCCGAGACGGGGTTGACCCCGCGGGCGACCGGCACGCTGACCTCCAGGTGCGGGTGCACCGTCCAGCCCTCGCGCGGGTGTGCGCCGCCCCGGGTGGCCTCCCCGACGACCTCGGCCCGCCCGAGCTGCTGCAGGTCGTAGGCGAGTTCCTCGCCCGCGGAGAAGGTGTTTCCGCTGGTCAGCACGTAGAGCGGCTTGCTGCCGCCGAAGCGGGCACCGGGCACGAACGGGGGCGTCCAGGACTGCTCGGCCACCTCTCCCTGCCGGGAGAGCATGGTGTTGAGGTGTGTGCGGCGGTCGAGCAGGTAGCCGCAGACGAAGGCGACCGTGTCCGGGTCGCCACCGGTGTTGCGGCGCAGGTCCAGGATGAGGGCGCGGGCGGGGGCCACCAGCGAGAGTGCCGCGGCCAGCGGCTGTGCCGCCCAGTCCAGCGGGAACATCTTGGGTGCGATCTCCAGGACCGCGACACCGCCGTCGAGGAGCTCCACGCGCGGAACGCCGCCCAGGGAGGTGTCGAAGTCCCTCCGCATCGCGGCGAGTACCGCCGCACCCCGTTCCGGCGGCACGGGCACGTCGTGGTACTTCAGGGCCAGGTGCAAGTCGCCGTTGACGGATCGCAGGTCCGCGGTGACCGCTTCGGCCAACTCCTCGGCGGATCGGGCCCGGTAGGAGCCGTCGGCGCTCCGGCGCCGCAGCAGGGCCGCCAGTTGCCGGGCGACATCGGGGAAGACGTAGTTCTCGCAGACCAGGCCGGCGATCGACTCGACGACGACGGCGCTGTCCAGCGCAGGTGGCAACGTGGTGGAGGTCATGGAGAGGCAGTAGACCAGCGACGTGTCAAAGCGTCAAACACACTTAACGCTTGATCGGATGAGTCGTCAATCGGACCGATACGGTGAGCAGATCAGCACCGCTCTGCAGTACACCTCCCTCGGGTTGCCGAGGGTCTCGGTGGGGTTCTCCGGACCGGGGGCGGGTCCGGCGGGCACCGGCCCTGGAAGCAGCGTGCGGTCGACCTTGGCAGTCCCCGAGCGGTGAAGGCGTTCCCGCAGGTAAGGTCCGGGCAACGACGGGTCGGCCCGGGACGTCCGGGACAGGAACCCTTCCAGGGGCGGGAGTTGGACATGGGCAGGCCGTGGGGGCCGATCCGGGCGCGGACGCCGGAGGCCAGGGCGCTGGCGCTCTTCCTGAGGGAGCGGATCGACGAGAGCCCGTTGACGATGACCGCCGTTGCGCAACGGATCTCCTACTCGAAGTCGCGGATCGGGGACTTCCTGTCGGGCGACCCGCTCCCCGAGCGGGACTTCGTGCTCGTACTGGTGGAGGTGACGGTCCCCGAGCCACGGCGTCGTGAACGCCTGCGGGCCGAAGCCGACCGGTTGTTGAACGCGGCCAAGGAGCCGAAGGACCCCGGCAAGGGGCCGGAGGACCGGCCGGACCGCCCTGCCGAGTTGGAGCGCGTGCGTGCGCAGCAGGTACAGACGTACGAACGGCTGACCCGTGCCCTGGAGCGGCAGGCCGAACTGCGGGAGACGGCGATGCACTCCACCCAGCTGGTCATGGTGCTGCTGGCCATGATCAGCACCCTGGTGGACCGGGTCCAGGGCCTGACCGCCGAGCGGGACCGGCTCCTTGGCCACGCCGTGGAGCGGCAGGTCCTCGAAGACACCGAGCAGCGGCTCGCCCGCGCCCTGGACCAGGAGCGCCGGGCGAAGGAAGAACTCGGACGTGCCCGGGACAGGCAACGCCAGGCCGAGCACCTCGCCGCCCTGTTCCAGCGGCAGGTCGACGAGCTCACCGACGAACTGGACCGGCTCCGCTCCGGGGACCCCGACCGCGAACCGGCGGCCTCCGGCGACGGCACACACGCCACGCCGGGCGGCAGCACCTCCACGGACCCCGACGCCGACGACATCGACCAAGCCCTCGACCGCGCGAGCAAGGTCAACGACACCGACGAGCAGACCCTCCAGCGCATCACGAACGAACTGCAGGACACCACCCGGCGGCAGGCCCCCCATGACGGCCCGGACGACGTCCCCGGCCCTGGAGGAGGCGTCCCGGACAACCAGGACACGTCCCCGACCGGCACAGTCCCCGCCACCGAACCTGCCGGCCGGCGGTGGCAAGGCGCCACTCAACTGTTCGCCAGGGTCCTCAAACCCCGTTCCCGGACGACCCCGAGCCCCCAGTTCCTCGCCACCCGCACCAGCCACGCCCACAGCACGGGGAAGAGCGGGCACTGGGCGGCGGCGGCCCACCAGTTCGGCGAGCTGGCCAAGGACCGTGCCCGGCTCCAGGGCGCCGACCACCCCGACACCCTCGACGCCCGCCACAACCACGGCTACTTCCTCGGGGAGAGCGGGCGGTGGGCGCAGGCAGCCCAGGTTTTCGGTGCGCTGGCCGAGGACCGCGCCCGGCTCCAGGGCGCCGACCACCTCGACACCCTCCGCACCCGGGGCAGCCACGCCTACTTCCTGGGGAAGGGTGGGGACCGGGCGGAGGCAGCCCGGTTGTTCGCCGAGCTGGCCAGGGACCGCGCCCGGCTCCAGGGCGCCGACCACCCCGACACCCTCCGCACCCGGGGCAACCACGCCCACAACCTGGGAGCAGGTGGGGACCGGGCGGAGGCAGCCCGGTTGTTCGCCGAGCTGGCCAGGGACCGCGCCCGGCTCCAGGGCGCCGACCACCCCGACACCCTCGACACCCGCCACAATCACGCCCACAACCTGGGGGAGACCGGGAAGTGGGCGCAGGCAGCCCGGTTGTTCGCCGAGCTGGCCAGGGACCGTGCCCGAGTCCAGGGCGCCGACCACCTCGACACCCTCGGTGCCCGGGGCAGCCACGCCCAGTTCCTGGGGGATGGTGGAAGGTGGGCGGAGGCAGCCCGGCTGTTCGGCGAGCTGGCCGAGGACCGTGCCCGGCTCCAGGGCGCCGACCACCCCGACACCCTCGACACCCGCCACCACCACGCCCGCAACCTGGGGAATGATGGAGGGTTCGCGGAGGCAGCCCGGCTGTTCGCCGAGCTGACCGAGGACCGCACCCGGCTCCAGGGCGCCGACCACCCCGACACCCTCCACGCCCGTATCGCCCACGCCCAGTTCCTGGGGGAGGCCGGGGAGCGGGCGGAGGCAGCCCGGCTGCTCGATACCGTGGTCGCGGGCCGTGTCCGGGTACCGGGCTCGGACCATCCCGACACCCTCAACGTCCGCCACAGCCACGCCTACTTCGTAGGAGAGGCCGGCGACCCGGCAGAGGCCGCCCGGCTACTCGATGCGGTGGTCACGGACGACACCCGGTTGCTGGGCGCCGACCACCTCAGCACCCTGCACGCCCGCCACAACCACGCCTACTTCGTAGGAGAGGCCGGCGACCCGACGGAGGCAGCCCGGCTGTTCGCCGAGCTGACCGAGGACCGCACCCGGCTCCAGGGCGCCGACCACCCCGACACCCTCCATGCCCGCCACAACCACGCCGACGCCGTAGGGGAGGCCGGCGAGCGGACGGAGGCACGCCGGCTACTGGAGGCCGTGATCGCCGACCGTGTCCGGGTGCAGGGAGCCGACCACCCCGACACCCTCAACGTCCGCCACAGCCACGCCCACTGCCTGGGAGAGGCCGGCGAACGGGCGGAGGCGGCCCGGCTGTTCGGCGAGCTGGCCAGGGACCGTACCCGGCTGCTGGGCGCCGACCACCCCAGCACCCT
Source organism: Kitasatospora sp. NPDC048545 (assembly GCF_040651155.1). Taxonomy (NCBI): domain Bacteria; kingdom Bacillati; phylum Actinomycetota; class Actinomycetes; order Kitasatosporales; family Streptomycetaceae; genus Kitasatospora; species Kitasatospora sp. NPDC048545. The sequence continues at coordinate 74,823 of NZ_JBEZIQ010000029.1, read as the reverse complement.
CCACGCCCGCCACAACCACGCCCGCAACCTGGGGGAGGGCGGCGATCCGGCGGAGGCAGTCCGGTTGCTCGATGCGCTGGTCGAGGACAGCACCCGGCTGCTGGGCGCCGACCACCCCGACACCCTCAACGCCCGCCACAACCGGGCCTGCTACCTGGGGGACGGCGGCGATCCGGCCGAGGCCGCCCGGCTGCTCGATGCCGTGGTCGCCGACCGTGTCCGGGTGCAGGGCGCCGACCACCCCAACACCCTCAACGCCCGCGAGGACCACGCCTGCTACCTCGGGAAGGCCGGCGATCCGGCCGAGGCCGCCCGGCTGCTTGAGACGGTGGTCGCCGACCACGCCCGGGTCCTGGGCACCGACCACCCGAAGACCCTCCGCGCCCGGGGCAGTCACGCCCGCTTCGCCGAGTGAAGGTCGGCCTCCGACGACTGCCCTGAACCGTCGAGTACGGCTCCACCCGCAGGCCGCCCCCGCTGACGGTTCGGTTCAGGCCACCGAGCCGCGTCCGGTGCTCCGACTCCGCGCGCATCGCCTCCGGCACGCCGTTCACTGCGGCGCTGCACCGCTGCGGCGAGCGGTGCTCGGCATCGGCGACCGCACCTACGCCGCCACCTACCAGCGCGTCCCCGCCCTGATCGACGACCGGCTCGCCACCCTCGGCGGCACCCGGCTGCTCCCCCGCGCCGAAGCCGACGCCTCCGGCGACCTCTCCGGCACCGTACGGCAGTTCACCCAGGCACTGCGGCACCGTCCTGCTGGAGCACCACGGGGACGCCGACGCCCCCGCCGCACCGCGCCCGGAGCCGGCCGCGTTCACGGTGACCGAGGTGACCGGCGGCCCGCTGGCCGCCCTGGCCGCCCGGCACGACATGGCCGAGCTGACCGTCACCGCCGTCGACGGCCTGACCGACCCGGACCACCCGCGGGCCAAGCGCCTGGTCCGCCTCGCCCTGCCCGAGGGCGTCGACTACCGCACCGCCGACCACCTCACCGTGCTGCCGGCCAACGACCCGGCCCTGGTCGAGCGCGCGGCCCGCCTGCTCGGCGCCGACCCGGAGAACCTTTGCGGGACGTACCTCCTGATCACCGTGTGCCCGCTGGTCCTCCCGGTCTGGCACCGGATCGACGGGCCGAGCGACGCCGGGGCGAGCGACGCGGGGCCGAGCGACGCCGGGCCGAGTGCGCAAGTGCCGTGTCGTGTGCCATCGAACGGCCGGAACGATCACGTGGCCGACCGTGTGCGGGCGCGGGATCCCCCTGGTCGCGGCCGCTTCGTGTCCGCCTCGGCCGCCGATCACCTCCACGACAGTCGGCTACCATCCGATCAAACGTTCGTCAGATGAAGGTGGGCCTGGTGATGATCCAGGCGCGAGGTATCCGGGGGGAAAGAAAGACATGGCCGATCCTGACGCAAGCTTGCAATTCAAGGTCAATCCGGGCGAACTGGACGGCTGTGGGCAGAGCGCGCAGCACATCGGGAGTCTGATTCCGGGTGAGACGTCGAAGCTCGCGGAGCCGTGCAACCAGGCCGCCGGCACCTTGCAGGGCTGGCTGACGGCCGCGGCGATACGCGATTGCGGGGCCAACTGGAAGACGCTGCTGGACAAGCTCGGCGGTGACATGGGCGACGTCGGCACCAAGCTCGGCACCACGGCCACCTTCTACCGTCAGGCCGAGCAGAACGCCCACAACAGCATGCGGAACCCGGCCGCCCCCGCCCCGGCCCAGAACGAGCCGGACCCGTTCGGCACGACGGTCGTCCCGGGCCCCGTGAAGCCTTCGAGTGCGAAGGCGGCCGAGTAACCCGATGGACATCAAGACCCTCTACGACGCGAACATCATCAACATCACCATCGCGAAGAACGCCTTCGACGCGCTGTACTCGGCGTTCGGACAGCACATCGAGTCCTGGCAGCACGAGGTCGCCGACCGGCTCGCCAACTCGCACTGGACCGGCACCGCGTCCGACCACGCCCAGGCCCGCATCCGGTTCCTGGGCACCGAACTCCAGTCCGCGCACAGCGAGCTCGACTTCATCGGCAAGGCGCTCGCCAAGGCCGCCGAGCAGTTCGCGCTGGCCCAGTCCCACCTGGTCTACGCCCTCGACGACGCCAAGACCGCCAAGCTCACCGTCGCCCCCGACGGCACCATCACCTGGGACAAGGACCCCGCATCCGCGAACTACGCGGGCGCCGGCGCCGAGACGACGGCCATCGCCATCAGCAACCGCATCACCGCCGCACTCAACGAGGCCGACCACGCGGACCAGGAACTCAGCGCCCGGCTGAACCACTTCGCGACCAACGCGAGCAACGGCACCGGCCTCGACGCCGCCACCGTCGCCGCCGACCAGGCCGCCCAGACCGGACGCGAGCAGATACCCCCCGCAGGCACCGACCCGGCCGGCGTCAAGAAGTGGTGGGACGGCCTCACCGACACCGAACAGCAGAAGTTCATCCACGACCACCCCGACCAGATCGGCAACCTCGACGGCGTCCCCTCGGCCGTCCGCGACCAGGCCAACCGGGTCAACCTGAGGAACCTGATCAAGGACCGCCAGAACCAGCTCGCCAACCTCGGCCCCGAGCCGCAGATGTACCTGAGCGTCGCCGACATGAACGGCGGGCCGGTGGAGAACCCCGACTACACGGCGTGGAAGGCCAAGCACGACGCCCTGAAGCAGAAGCTCGACGGCTTCCAGGCCATTCAGGACCGGCTCGACGGCAAGGTGGACAATGGTGCGGGCGGGCCGGGCTCCGAGCCTCCACTACTGCTGCTGGGGATCGGCGATCAGGGGCAGGGCCGCGCGATCGTGTCCTGGGGTGACCCGGACAAGGCCAAGAACGTCTCGTCGCTGGTGCCCGGGCTGAACAGCAACCTGGCAGGCGTCGGGGGCGGCGACGCCGCCACGGCGAAGCGCATCTACGATTCCGCGGTGAAGAGCGCGGAGGACAACAAGGAGACGTCGAGCGTCGCGTCCGTGTTCTGGCTGGGATACGACGCGCCGCAGCTGGACGGTCCCTCCGTGCTCATGCAGGACCGGGCGGAGGATGGCGGGGCCGCGTACAACAAGTTCCTCACCGGACTCCGCGCCACCCACGAGGGGGATCCCGCGCACATGACCGCGCAGGGGCACAGCTACGGCTCCCTGGTGGTCGGGAAGGCGACCCAGCACCCCGGTGGCCTGCCCGTCGACGACATCGTCCTGGTCGGCAGCCCGGGTGTCGGGGTGGACAAGGCATCGCAGCTCGGGATCGGTGCGGACCATGTGTACGTCGGCACGGCCAAGTACGACCCCGTCGCGGACGCGCCGTCCCCCGGGATGCTCATCCCCGGTTGGGCCGCGGTCGAGGCGATCACGAATCCCGACGGGTCGTGGCACGGCACGGACCCGGCCAGCGAGACCTTCGGCGGGCAGCGCTTCTCGGTGGCGGACGGGACCGTGACCGACTCCCACGACAACTACTTCGGGAAGCACGGGAAGGGTGGCGACTCGCTCCCCAACATCGGGAAGATCGTGAGCGGCCACGGGAACACGATCACCAGGGAGGATCCGCGGTGAGGGCCAAGGTATGGCGCTGGACCGTGCCGGGGGTCCTGCTGGCGCTCCTGGTCGGCTGGTACGCCTGGCCGGAGCCCGAGGAACCCATCGTGCCGGTCGACCGGGCACAGCACCGGATCGAAGCCGAACTCGCCGATGTCGCCGGAGCCTTCCACCCGGGGCTCCAATGGGCCACGACGAGGTACGAAAGCGACCCCGACCTGACCGGATTCTGCGGTACGTCCGGGTGCAGGAAGACGGGCCGGGCGGAGATGACCGCCAAACAGGCGGCCCGGGTCCGGATCACCCCTGCGCGGGATCAGGAGCCGCTCGACATCGTCCAGGCACTCTGGACCGGGAAGGGCTACTCGGTCGAGCGCTACAAGGGGGCGGTGGAGGTGAAGGGCTCCGACTTCACCCTCCGGTTCGTCTCGGGAGTGAACGGTTGCGCCGAGGTCCAGGCTTCCCTGCTCAATGTCGCCGACATCAGCGATGACAAGGGACACGGCGGGTTCGGTCAAGGACCGCTGGACTACGCCGCCCCGTGCGCGACGGTCGACGACCCCTACTGGTCACACTGACACCGCAAGCCCGCCCGGCCCGACGCAGTCAGGCCGGGCGGGCACCGACCAACGGCAGTGAACTCCTCCTGGCCCACCCACCGTTCGCCGCGCAAGGCCCGGCCGAGGGTGCTGACGCCTCAGGCGGTTTCGGCGTCAGTCGTCCAGGAGCAGATCCGGGGTGGAGGGGGGTGACGGACGCCGAGAGAGCCGGGCGGGAGCCTCACGCCCTCGGGGCGACGGCGCCGAACGCCGAGTGTCAGGCGAACGGCACCGACATCACCGGGCCGCCGCCGGGCTGTAACGGCCGGCGGGCCGCCATCGGCCGGGGGGCCGGCCGCCGAATCCGGCCGGGGGGTTACCCCCAGGAAAGACTGTGGTCCGCCCCAGCGCGCCGCGGGCCCCGCCCCCGCGAAGATCGACTCATCGAACGCCGAGGTCATCGGCGTTCCGTCGAGTCGAGGAGTGATCGCAACGATGACAGGCAACAAGCCGATCGGACGGCGCGGACTGCTGACCGCGGTGGTCGCCGCCGCGGCCGTCCTGGTCCCGGTGGCGGCGGTCGCCGCGCCGGTGGCCCCGGGCGCCACCGCCGCGGCCGCGGACCCGGCGGCAGCGCAGCGCTCCGCCGTGGTGCGCGCGCTGGAGGGCGTCGCCCAGCCGTTGCGGACGACGGAACCCGGCGGCCGCACCGCCGACCTGCGCGCCATGGGCTCGATGATCGGCGACGCCAAGGTGGTCGGCCTCGGCGAGGCCACCCACGGCTCGCACGAGTTCTTCGCGATGAAGCAGCGGGTGTTCCGCTACCTCGTCGAGGAGAAGGGCTTCACCACCTTCGCTCTGGAGACGAGCTGGAGCAGCGGCCTGCAGATCGACGAGTACGTCCAGGGCGGCCCGGGCGACGCTCGGCACATCGTCAAGGACGCCTTGGGCGGCAGTCCGTGGGACCGCGAGGAGTTCGCCGACCTGATCGCCTGGATGCGGGACCACAACCGGAGCCACCCGCAGGACCCGGTCCACTTCGTGGGCGACGACCTCGGCCTGCCGAGGCTCGGCGACGGGATCTTCGAGCGGGTCACCTCCTACGTGCGCGGGGCCCGCCCCGACGTCCTCCCGCAGCTCGACGGCCTCTACGCGGGCCTGCGACCGTTCGACGACGCCTTCGCCTACCTGCGGAAGCCGCTCGCCGAGCGCCGCGACAACGCCGCCAAGGCGCAGCAGGCGCTCGACCTGGTCACCGCGAGCGGTGCCGGCGCCTCCGGCGGCGACGCCCACGCGTGGGCGGTGCAGCACGCCCGGAACATCGCCGAGACCTTCGCCTTCGCCGGCCTGGACATCACCGACCCGGCCTCCGTCTCCGCCGCGGAGCAGCTGCGTGACCGGGCGATGGCGGACAACACCGCGTGGTGGCAGCGCCGCACCGGCGGCAAGGTGCTGCTGTCGGCGCACAACGGGCACGCCGGCTACCTGGCCACCGACACCTTCCTGTACCCCAAGCCGCAGGGTTCCCGGCTGCGCGACACCTATGGTCGCGACTACGTGGCCATAGGTTTCACCTTCGACAGCGGTTCCTTCCTCACCAACGGCGCGGTCCTGACGGACAACTGGAAGACCGTCACCGTCCCGGCAGCCACGCCGGACATGAACGAGTACACCCTCGACCAGGTCCGCTACCGGGACTACTACGTCGACCTGCGCACCGCGCCCCGGGCGGCCCGCGACTGGCTGGACGTCGCCCGCCCCACCTACGACGCGGGTTCGGTCTACGTCAGCGATCCGATGCCGCAGCTCGCGATCGGACGGGCCTACGACATCCTCATCCACCTGAACCAGGTCACCCAGGCACGCACGTTCTGATCGCGGCGCACGTGTGAGGCACCGGCCCGGTGCTGCCGGCGCGGGCAGCCGTCGAGATCGAGCGCGGGGCGGCGGAACCGGGCAGCGCCGGTCGGCGAGTTCGGCCGGCGCTCGGCCGGGCCGCCGTTCCGGGTGTCGCGGGTCCCTGCCGGTGCGGCAGGGACCCGCGATGCCGGGCCGGGGCCGGCTACTCCGTGCCGTCACCCCGACGGGTCGGCCTCACCTCAGGTGCCGGTCGAAGAAGCGGCCGCCGTCCTCCACCTCGAACCACGGGGTGCCGGTGTGGCCGCCCAGGTTGGCGTGCAGTGTCTTCTCCTTGCTGCCGAAGGCGTCGAACAGGTCCAGGGCCCGCTGCCGGGGATTGCCCTCGTCGTCCCACTGCAGCAGGAACAGCAGCGGTACGGTGATCTGCCGGGCCTCCTCGCGCTGGGCGCGAGGCACGTAGCCCCCGGCGAAGAATCCGGCGGCGGCAATGCGCGGCTCGGCCGCCGCCAGTCGGATGCCGACGGCCGTCCATCCCGAGTACCCGACCGGGCCGCCGATCTCCGGCAGCGCCAGCAGGGCGTCCAGGGCGGTCCGCCATTCCGGGACCGCCTTCTCGACGAGCGGGCCGACGAAGGACTCGAAGATCTCGTCGACCGGTTCACCGGCCCGCATCGCCTGCCGCAGGTCGGCGCGGGCCTGATCGTCGGCGGCGGAACGGGGGCGTTCACCGCAGCCGGGGGCGTCGATGGCGGCCACCGCGTAGCCGTGCGCCGCGTAGTGCCGGGCCCGGGCCACCAGCCGGGCTTCGCCCCTGGGCAGGCCGTTGTTGTGGGCCATCAGGATCAGCGGGGCCGGTGCTGCGGATCCGGGCGTCCACAAGGTGCCGGGAATCTCGCCGAGGATGAACTCGCGTTCGAGGACGCCGCCGTCGAGACGCTGTTCGGAAATGAATCGCATGGTCGTGCCTTTCGGGAGAACACTTGAACGGTGCTCCCGGACGACCTACCGCCCGACCGTGACCCCACAGGAGAGCACCCACGTCGAAACTGCGTTCACGGGTACCACCTCCTCGGTCTCTCACACGGCCACCCGAAAGGTAGCAGCGGCCGCCGCGGTCCACCAAACGAGTTTTCCGCGCGGGCCGGCACCGTGGCAGCCGCCCCGGCCGCCGGCTCGCCCACCGCCTCGGCCACCGGTTGCGTGAGTCACGGCTACCCGACGCTGCGGCCGGTACCGTCCCCGTCCGGACCGGGGGCGTCCCGTCCCAAACCGCGACGGATCGCGATCTCCACGGCCGAGTACGCGCCGTCGGCACGCTCCGGTTCGTACGGCGCGGCCGGCATCAGCGGCGGCTGGGCCATGAAGCGGGGCCGCGCCCCGTGGTGCGGCTGCGCCGCGTGCACCAGGAAGGGGTGGCACAGGTAGACGTCCCCCGGGGCCCCGGTGGCGAGGGCGAGCGGCCGGTGATCGCTCGCCGCCACCAGATCGGGTGCGAGGTCCGGCACGCTCGCCCCGTCCTTCCCGTACGCCTCCAGCACCTTCGGCACGTCCAGGTGTGAGCCGATCCGGATCCGGGTCGGGGCGTCCTCCTCACCGACCTCGCTGAACAGGAACAGCATCAGCAGCGCCCGGCCCCGGGACCGCAGGTTCGTGAAGTGCCAGGTCTCGCCCTCCGGCAGGTATCCCCCGTCGATGTGCCAGCCCGCGTCGTCCGGCTCCTCCTCGTGCGGGAAGCGCAGCGGGAACGCGCCCAGCGAGTAGCGCGGCTCCCAGCGCCCCGTGCCGACGAGCAGGTCGTACGCGTGGTGCAGGGTCGGCGAGTTGGGCGCGGCGGCGAACGGTCCCTGCGCCATACCGCCCACCCAGTGGACGGGTTGCGTCCACGTCGACGGTTCGTCCGGGTCGCAGCCCGTCTCCTGCCACAGCAGCCGCGCGCAGTCCGCGGCCACGCGCGGCGCGACGGCGCCCTCCAGCTTCACGAAGCCGTCGTGCAGGAAGCGGGATACCAAGGTCGTGTCGTCCATGCCCCCATCCTGCGGCGGCACCGGCTCCCGGCACCCGACACTTCCCGCACCGCCTTCGTCGGGTCGACACCGGGGGGCGCACTCCCGGGCACACCTGCGGGTGCTGTTCGCGGTGCCGCACCTGGCTTGACCGGTAAGGGAGTTGCAGCGGGCGGGAGCCCCTGGCCGCCGGAGGCCCGGCCGGAGGTGCCGACCGGCATCCGGGAGCCGGGGGGACGCGCCTACCGGGTCGACGTGCAGAAGGCGGCCGCGTAGGCAGGGATGAGCGGTGAGCGGTCGGCGCGGCGCCAGGCGAGGACCAGGCGGCTCGGCGGGAGTTCGTCGACCGGGCGGTAGGCGATGCCGTCGACGCGGTGGCGGGCGGTGGCCTGGCCCGGGACGAGCGCGACGGCACGCTGCCACAGAACGGCGTGCAGGCACTCGTCCAGCGACTGCGCGGCCGGCCCGTCGGTGCTCCTGGAGGTCGCCTGCCAGAAGGCCCGCCAGTTCGGATCGGCACTCTCCGGCAGGCGCACGCACGTGCGGTCGGCCAGGTCCTCAAGGGTCAGGCTGCGCCGCCGGGCCAGCCGGTCGTCGGCGGGGACGGCGGCGTAGCAGCGGTCCTCGCCCACCGTCCGCGTCGCCAACCCCGTCTCGACGAACGGCCCGTAGGTGATCGCCACGTCGACCTGACCGGCCGTCAGTCCGATCAGCGGGTCGCGCAGGTCGCCCTGGCGCAGCTGGACGGTCGTGCCGGGGCAGCTCAGCGTGAAGGCCCGGGCCGCGGGGAAGGACAGCGCGGACTCGCCCGGCCCGAGCACCCCGACCCGCAGCACCCGTTCGCCCGCGGCCCGGCGCACCCGCTCGCGGGCCTCCTGGGCGTTCGCCAGCAGGGCGCGGGCCTCCGTCAGCAGGACCCGGCCCGGTTCGGTCAGCTCCATGCCCCGCGGCGTCCGGACGAACAGTGCGCACCCCAGGTCGGCTTCGAGCTCCCGGATCCGCTGGCTCAGGGGTGGCTGCGACATCTGCAGGCGCCTCGCGGCCCGCCCGACGTTGCGTTCCTCCGCCACCGCGATGAAGTAGCCAAGTCTGCGCAGGTCCATGAGGTCACGATAGTCGTCGGGAGCGATAGCCGGACCATGCCCACTCATCCCCAAACGGTCTTGGACGGGCCCTGCTCCGCACGGCTTGGATCGAGCCATGACCTACCAGCAGCCCTCAGATCTGCGCACCGTACCGACGGTGCGCGCCCTGGCCCAGGACGAGTTCGACGCGTTCATCCGCTTCCACGAGACGGTCTTCCGGGACGGCGGGACGGTCCCGCGCAAGCTGCGCGAACTGGTCGCGCTGGCCGTCGCGATGACGACGCGGTGCTCCTACTGCATCGACACCCACACCCGCGGCGCGGCGGACGCGGGGGCCACCCGCGAGGAGATCGCCGAGGTCGGCTTCGTCGCCGCCGCGGTCTGCGCGGGCGGCGCGATGGCCCACGGCCTGCTCGCACTGCGTCTGGACGCCGAGCACCGCCACACCGAGGAGGACACCCGTGCCTAGCCTGATCCGCCGCGTGTTCGGGTACTGCGGCCGCTGCGCGAAGGCGTGTCGGCTCCCCCGGGCCAAGCGCCGCTGAGGCCCGTTCGCGGACCTCAGCGGATCGACGCGGATCGACGCGGATCGACGCGGCGTCCCGCCGGACCGGGCGGGGCCCACGTACCGGCAGACCCGCGCCGGACAGCTCGGGGAACGGCTCCGGCCGGACCCGTGCCGGGGAGTTCCGGATCTCCCCGGCGCGGACCCGGCCCGGTCGGACAGGCGGGTGCGCTCGGCGGGCCGAGGCGCAGGTCGTGGGCCACCGCGTCGGTCGCCCCGGTCAGGCGGGGCGCAGGAAGACCTCGTCGGTGTAGCACCAGGCCCAGTCCTCGCCGGGCCGGAGGGAGCGGGCGATGTGGTGTGCGCTGTTGTCGCGGGCGTGGCGGTAGGCGTGCTGTCCGGGCGAGCTGTCGCAGCAGCCGACGTGTCCGCAGGTCAGGCAGGCCCGCAGGTGGACCCAGGTGCCGCCGGCCCGCAGGCAGTCCTCGCAGCCGGGGGACGTGTGCGCGGGGACGTCCCGGAGCCCGTCCAGGTGTCCGCAGGTCGGCTGGACGACACGGCCCGGATCCACCGCGACACGCCATTCAGGTCGGTCGTTCACGGCACCTACGGTACGCCGCCGACCTCGGCGCCCGGGGGTTCCGCAGACGGACTGCCGCCGGACCGCGAGTGACCACGGGCCGGGCCCGGTCCGACTCGGACACGGACACGGACGCCTACGCGGACACGGACACGCAGGCCCGCGGCGGGGCCACCCGGATCGTCGGTGCCGCGCCCGTGTGCGACGCGGCCCGCAGGGACGGCAGTGCGCCGTCACCTGTTCGGGGCGTACCGGCTGCGCTGCGTAATCGGCCTTTGTAGCGTCATGCTCATGAAGATCATTGCGAGAGCACAGGTGGCCGCCACCACGGCCCTCGTCGGCGCGATCCTGGCCTCGGGCATCGGCATCGGCACCGGCACCGCGGCGGCCGCCGAGCCGGTCACGGCCGGCTCGGTGCCCTACTACCGCCAGCAGCTCGCCAACGACTGCGAGGCGGCAGCCCTGCGGATGGTCCTGGCCTCGCGCGGCGTGAGGACCGACGACCAGGACGTCCTGGACCACATCGGGGTCGACTGGGACCACCCCGAGTTCGGGCACTCCGGCCCTCGCTCAGGCGATCCGTACGAGGCCTTCGTCGGCGACCCGGACGGCTCCGAGGTCGACGGCACCGGCTTCGGCGTGTACGCCCCGCCGGTGGCGAAGGCCGCCCGCGCCTACGGGCTCACCGTGGACCGGTCCGGTTCGGGCATCTCGGTCGAGACCCTGAGGCAAAGCCTGGCGGCCGGGCGGCCCGCGGTCGTCTGGGTGGACTACCTGTGGCGCCGTCTGAAGCCGACCACCTACACGGCGTACGACGGCCGGGACGTCCTCTACGCCGGACCGGCCGAACACGCCGTCGTCGTTACCGGGTTCGGCAACGGCACGGTGTCGATCAACGACCCGGCACGCGGCCGGACGACGGTCTCGGAAGACGACTTCGAGAACGGCTACGCCACCTACGGTCAGATGGCCGTCATCATCACCTGACACCCGCTGCGGGCCGCCGCGGCACGGGCCGCGACCGGGTCGGCCGGTTCCCGGCACCGGGAACCAGGGACCAGGGAGCAGGAACCGGCCGACCCATCAGCGAGCTCGCCGCACGGACTCCTCGGCCGTGGCCCGGGTCGCGGTGCCGCCCGCGTGCGGCACCGCGACCCGGGCCCAGGTGACCAGACGGTCAAGGACCGCCAACACGACCTCCTGGCGTCCCGGGGGCAGGAAGGGCCACGTCAGCCAGGCAGGTGCGGACAGCAACACGACTGCCAGCAACGGCAGTGCGAACAACGCGGAGAGCAAAGGGCGTGACAGCCACGCAGGCATGCGTCGACCTCCAGATCAGTCCCACGAGGGGAAACGTGCTGGACGGCGACGCGAACTGGGCACCCCACGCGCTCAGGCGCATGCAGTCTCCGGCCAAAGCCGACATCCAGGAATCCGGTCCGACTCTACCCACAACTGCGTTCCGACGAAAGCGCGTTCGGAGGACACGCCGACACCCTGTTCCGCCGCCACAAAGCCCGGACGGGACGACATGGTGGACGCGGCTCGGCATCCCGTGATCCGGTGTGCCAGGCGGCCGGGCCGAGGCACCCGGGGGCCGGGGTTCAGTTCTCGGCCGGCGGGGCGGCGGCGAGGAGTTCGCGCTTCACGTGCTCGTAGTCGGCCAGGGCCTGCGGGGTACCGCGGGCGTAGTCGGTCCAGAAGCCGGGGCGCTGCCAGCGGGCGTCGCAGAGGCGGGTGCGGCCGTCGGCGATGACCAAGGTCCAGCCGGGTGGTATCCGGGTGTCCACCGTCTCGAAGTCGGCCGCGTCCCAGAGAAGTCCGGGGTCGGGTGTGTCGGGGCCGAGCAGGCGGATCTGGCAGTCGATGTCGTGGGCGACCATCTCCAGAACCGGGTAGACACCGCCCACCCGGATCCCCGCGAACTGCGCGACCGGGATGTCGGCCGCAGGGTGGACGATCTGCAGGCATCTGACTCTCATACGCGCATTCTCGCCCGGCCGGTCCCCGGTCGTGGTCCGGGGTCCGCGACCGGTCCGGTGCGGCGGCGACACATCCGGTCGACAGGGGACGGCAGCTCCCGGACAGATGCCCCGGTGGACAGGAGCTGCCGTCCTGTCCGATCGGGCCGTCCGGCCTCGCCGGGAAACGCCGACCGCTGCCAGGAGGAGTACGGCTGAGTGGCCTGGGGCGGATGTACGGAGCGGACCTGCCCCTGCTGAGCGCCACCCCTGCCCGTGACCTCACTCCGCGGCAGCTCCGCAGTGGCCAGGACCAGCACCGCTTCGACGCCGGACTGCGGACGCTCCTCCCCCTCGGCCGCGTACCGCCGGTGGCGGGTCAGGAGCGGGCGGACGGGCCGGCAGCGGTGGCCGGTACCGCGGCCTCCCAGGCGAAGCCGTCCGGGTCCGCGAACGAACCCGCGGTGCCGCCGAGGACGATGCGGTGCGAGCCGCTGCCGTCGACCGCGACGCCCACCTCCTTGGCCAGGGCACGGCGCTTGTACAGCGCCAGCTTCACGGCACCGGGCCCGCCGGAGGCGAACTCGGTGTACTTGCCGCCGAAGCTCCTGGCCACGGTCAGGCCCCGGCCGACGTAGAACTCCCTGGTGGCCTTGACGTTCTCGACACCGAGCAGCAGGACGACGTCGTCGATCTCGCGCGTGGCCGGGCCGGTGTCCTTCTTCGCCGAGGTCGCGACCTTCCACGCCGTCCCGTCCGGCGCCTGCACCGAGCCGCCGTAACCCCACAGCGACTTCGCCGCGGGCTTGAGCACCGTGGCGCCGGCGCCCACCGCGGCCGCGAGGAAGGCGTCGACGGTGGCCGGCCCGGACACCGTGAGCGCCAGCGCGAAGCCACGGAACCCGACGGACGGCGCCTCGGACTCCCGCAGGCGGACATGCCGGTCCACGCCGAAGGCGGCGTGGAAGCGGTGCGCGGCCCCGGGGTCGGCCACCTCAAGGGTGACGGACGCGAGGGACACGGTGGACGCGGTGCTTTCGTTGTTTCCCATGCCCATCACGCTACGGGCGGCCCGGTGCCCGGGGCTTCTCGAATCCTGATCGGTCCCGCCCGGATCCGGCCGGACGTGCACCCGTGGCGCTGCGCGCTGTCAGTTGGGCTTGCTGCCGGCGTCCTGGGGCGCGGCGGCGAGGGTGAAGGCGAGCAGGGCCGTGGCGGTGAAGTCGTCGGCGGATTCGACGGTCTGCCAGGCGCCGACGTGGTCCATGAAGCCGCCGCCGCGGCCGTCGAAGGCCGCGAAGGGGTTGCCCTGGCCGGTCGGGCACGCGCGCATGGTGGGGAAGGAGTTGAGGTCCTTGAGCTTGTCCGCCGCGTTGGGGCCGTTGACGACACCGCCCAGGAGGATGTCGCCGTCCCCGTCGAGGTCGCCGGCGAGGTTGGCGGCCTGGTGTTCGGGGCAGTGCGGGAAGGTCGTTCCGGCCCCGATGACGAAGGAGGAGCCCCACGCGTTGGCGCCCAGGGCCCAGTTGCGCTGCTGGGTGGCGAACGCGTCGTAGTGGGAGTCCCCGGTCACCCGGCGGTACAGCCGGGCGGTGGCGGCCAGGCCGAAGGTGTGGGGCACGGAGTCGAAGTCGGTGTAGACGGCGCCGGCCCTGAAGGGGTCGCGGGCCGCGCGGGCGCTGCCGTCGTCGAGCTGGCGCCGGAGGTCGGCGGTGAGCTGCTCGCGTGTCGCTTCGGTGCGGGCGGCGCCGTCGTCGAGCAGGCGGACGAGGTCGGCGTGGGCGAGGGCGCTGACGTCCCCGAGTCCGAGGGTGCCGACGCTGTCCGAGGTGAGGTACTGCCGGGCCCAGTGTCCGGCTTGCCTGGTCCAGTCGGCCGCGCGCCTGTCGTCCAGCGCCTTCGCGGCGAGGGCGAGTTCGGCGGCGCCGAATTCCATGTCGTCCTGCCAGGACGCCTCGGGGTAGAAGCCGTGGGGAAAGGCGGTGACCAGCTGGTCGCCGGGGGTGGTGTCGGCGAGGGCGTAGACGTGCGCGGCCTTGTCGAGCTCCTCGTGCGCCCGCTCGGGGTTCTCGGCGGCGTCCAGCTGGGCGGCCAGGGCGAAGGTGGCGGCGACGCGTCCGGCGAGGTTGGGGCTGATCGGCTTGCCGGGCGGCGCCGCGCGGAAGACCGGCCGGTGCTTGATCAGGTAGTCGGGGTCGCCGGGCTTGACGTCGAGGGCGTCGTCGACCTCCGGCAGGCGCCACACGTCGTGGTCGGACCTGATCGCGCCGTTGCCGTCGGCGGTGTCGCCCTTGCCGAGCCCGACCTGGACGTAGAGGGTGCGCGACGTGTCGTCCCACATCTTGTCGAGCCAGTCCAGGCCGTGGCGCGCCTCGGCGGCCAGCTCCTGCCCGCCGGCGGGTGTGGTGCGCTGCGCGAGCAGGAGGCTCGCGGTGGAGTAGGAGGCGGTGTGGGTGAACTTGAGGAAGTCGCCGGCGTCGTTCCAGCCGCCCGAGACGTCGACCGGGCCCGCGACGCGCTTGAGGGGCGAGGTCAGCACCGTCTCGTCGTCGGCGTAGGCCGGGGTGTCGTAGACCGTGGCCTGGCGGTCGGCCAGGTGCGAGGGCCGGCGGCGCAGTTCGGTGGGGATCACGTCGGCGCCGTCGCGCTGGGCTTGGAAGAAGCGGACGTTGTCCCGGATGAGTTTGCCGAAGAGTCCGTCCACCGTGGCGACGCGGAACGTCGGGGAGACGGCGGTGACGGGCCCGGACACCTCGACCCGGTAGTCGCCGGGCTCGGTCAGCGGGGAGAGGTCCAGGGTGTGGACGGCCTTGTACGTGCTGTTCCAGCCTCCGGTGGACGAGCCGGCCCTGCCCTTCAGGACCTCCTTCCCGGAGGTGTCGAGGACCCGGAAGGACGCGTTGGCCGCGGGGACGGAGGTCATCAGGTAGGCCTGCTTGACCTCGCCCGGTGTGTAGCCGACCTGGTCCACGCGCACCACCGCCCGCGGATCGCCCGTGCTGGGGGAGTCCGCGCCCTGTGCGGACTGGACGCAGTAGGCCGCGAGAACGGTGGCCGCCACGCCTGCGGCGGTCAGGCCGATGACGCGCTTGTGCATACGGATCTTTGCCATGCCCGCAGACTGCCCGCTCGTCCATGAGGGGATCATGAGGTGGTTCGGCAGCTCCCGACGCGGAATGCCCCGGCCCCGGCGCCGCCCGGCGGACGGGCACGACACCCGGCGGCCCGGTGGACGGGCATAACAGCCCAATCACGACCACCCCGGCGTTCATGTTCTTTTCGACCCAGTAGGCTCGCCCGCCATGCGCGTACTTGTCCTTGAGGACGACCCCGAACTCGGCCCCGTGATCACCCGCCGTCTGCGCGAGGCAGGATTCGCCGTCGACTTCGCCACCTCCCTCGCCGACGCCGACTTCAAGCTCGCGGTCAACACCTACGACTGCCTGGTCGCCGACCGCACCCTGCCCGACGGGGACGCGCTCACCCTCCTGTCCGCCCAGCGCAGGGCCGGCTCCGCCCTGCCCGTCCTGCTGCTCACCGCCCTCGACGCGGTCAGCGACCGCGTGGCCGGGTTCGAGCACGGCGCCGACGACTACCTCGTCAAGCCCTTCGCCTTCGCCGAACTCAGTGCCCGCGTCCGTACCCTGTGCCGTCGCGGTCAGCCCGCGCGGCTGCCGGAACTGCGCGTCGGCACCCTGGAACTCGACCTGCCACGCCGCAGGGTACGACGCGACGGCGTACTGCTCACCCTCACCGCCAAGGAGTTCGCCGTCCTGGAGGTCCTGATGCTGCGCGCCGGCGAGGTGGTCACGCGCACCGAACTCATCGAACGCTGCTGGGACGAGCAGACCGAACCGCTCTCCAACGTCGTCGACGTCCTCATCGGCCAGCTGCGCCGCAAACTGGGTCCGCCCTGGCTCGTCCTGACCGTCCGGGGCGTCGGCTACCGGCTCACCGACCCCGCCACGGACCGGTGATGCGGTCCGGTCCCGCCGTCGCACACCTGCAGCGCGTCCGGTGGGCGACGACCCTGCTCTTCGCCGCGACCACCGCCCTGTGCCTCCTGTTCCTCGCGGTCCTGGCGGTGCGCACCGACGCCCGGTCCCGCACGAACGATCTCGACAACGACGTCGGCCGCCGAGCCGACGGCCTCGCCCGCACGCTCTACTACGACGGCGGAGTCCTGCACCTCGACGCCCTGGCGGAGGACGACCTGGCGCTGAGCGCGGAGCGGCTCGCCGTCGTCCGGGCACCCGCGCCCGGCCTGCCCCAGGTCCGCCACGCGTCTGCCGCGCCCGCCGCACGCGCCCCGCTTCCCGACCAGGCCGGGCTGGACGACATCTGGAGGCAGGTCGAGCACGAGCAGGAGACCGTCTTCATGGCCGCCGAGGCCGGTGGCCGGGAGATCCAGTGGGCCGCCGCCCCCGTCTGGGACGGCGACCGGATCGGCGCCGCCGTGCTGGTCGGAGCCGACCCCGCACAGAGCCTGGCCGCCCATGACCGCCTCGTCCGCCGGCTCGCCCTGGGCTGCGCAGCCCTGGTGCTGGCCGCCGCCGCCGTGGGGCACCTGCTGTCCGGACGGGCCATGCGACCTGCGCTGCGCGGACTCGACCGACAGGAACAGTTCCTCGCCGAAGCCGCGCACGAACTCCGCACCCCGCTGGCCACCCTGCGCCTGGTGGTCGAAACCGGCGGCACCTCCCCCGCCCGGGCACCTGCCGCCCTCGACGAAGCGGTCCGCCTCGTCGACCGCCTGGGCCGGCTGGTCACCGGTCTGCTGGCCCGGGCCCGCGTCGAGGCCGGCACCCAGGACGTCGAGCTGACCCCGCTGCGGCTCGACCAGCTGGTCGAACAGACCGTCGAGGAACTGCCGGACAGCACCGGCGTCACCGTCACCACCGAGGCCGTCGTCGTCGACGGCGACCCCGAACTGCTCGCCCAGGCCGTTCGCAACCTCGTGGAGAACGCGCTGCGGCACGGTGGCGGCACCCCGGTCGACGTGAGCGTCACGGCCGGCCGGATCGCCGTACGGGACCACGGCCCCGGCGTACCGGCCGAGGACCGTACGCGGGTCTTCGAACGCCGCGTCACCGGAACGACGAGCACCGGCACCGGAACCGGCCTCGCCATCGTCCGCTGGGTGGCCGAACTCCACGGCGGCACCGCCCGGCTCTCCCCCGCCCCCGGCGGCGGCCTGTACGCGGAACTCCTGCTACCCGTGCGGTGACCCGCCGTGGACGGGGAGGCGGTGGGAGACGGCGGTGTCGGCGTGGCCTGCTTGACGCGCCAGGCCGGGGCCCGCAGAGTCGGGACGCGGCGCCGTACGGGCGCCGGTACCCTGCCCGCCGCGTACGCCGGAGCCCGTCTCCAGGCGTGCCGGGCAGGGCGTCTACCCGATCGAGGGAGGGGCTGAACCGATGGTCGTCGACTTGATCGTGATCGGTACGGCCATCACCCTCGGACCACTGCACAACAGCGCCTTCGTCCTGCTGCTCTCCTCCCTGCGCGGCACCCGCAAGGGCCTCGCCTTCCTGCTGTCCTGGCTGGCCAACCTGGTCGCGGTGATCGCCTGCGTCATGCTGCTCACCGGCGGAACGCCACCCGCCCACGACAGCGCGCCCTCGGACGCCGCCCTCGCCGCCGAGCTCGCGATCGGCGTCGGCCTGGTCCTGTTCGGCTGCTACCGGAGCCGACGCCCTCCCCACCCGCACCAGCCGCCGAGCTGGACCGGGCGCGTCGACAACGCCTCGCTCGCCACCGCTGCCGGACTCGCCTGGCTCCTCCAGCCGTGGGCCCTGGTCGGCGCCGGCGCCGCCACCGCCGTCGACGCGAACCTCTCCACCGCCTACGCCTGGCTCGCCCTGACCGGCTACTGCCTGCTGGCCACCCTCAGCCTCCTGGCGATGGAGCTGTACACCGTCTGGGCCCCGGACACCGCGCACGCCCGACTGGACGCCCTGCGGACCTGGCTCGATCGGCACCAGGACCAGCTGATCATCACCCTCTCGCTCCTGGCCGGGCTCTGGCTCACCGCCAGAAGCATCTACGAGCTCGTCGCCTGACGGCTCACCGGGCGTCCCGGTCCCAGCCGGCTCCGGGCACCGACACCGGCACCGGCCGGTGAGGCACAGGCTCACTGACGGCGCGCCCGGTCAAGCCGTCCGACGGACTCCCCCCTCCGTCACCTGCTCGGCGGGTTCCGGCCCAGGTAGCGAAGGCCCTGTGTGAGGTAGGCCCTCGGGTTGGTGGCCAGGTGTGCCGCCCAGGTGGGCCTGGTCTCGCCACGCAGGTGGGCGTAGCAGGCCAGCGCGTAGCCGAGCCCGCGCTGGCTCAGGTAGCCGAGGCGCGAGTACGACCAGCCCCGGCTGCTCTGACTGAAGGTGAAGGCGGAGTTGGCCGTGAAGATGCCGAGGCCGAAATGGACCGTCAGCAGGTCGGTGAGTGGCTCGTGGTCGCGCCGGTCGGCGGGGATCCGCTGCTCGTCGAGCAGGCGCACGTGGCCCAACTCGTGGGCGATGGTGGCGACCAGCGCGACCGGACGGGCGGCTTGGCGCTGGTCGACGGCGATCACCGGGCGCCCGTTCTCACGCCGGTAGTGCCCCGCGGCGGAGCGGGACCTCCGGGCGAGGTTGAGGTCGGCGACCATGACGTGCTCGCCGTCGTCCGGCTCGATCTCGATCGTCAGCCGGTCGGGCGCCACGTCCAGGTAGCCGCAGATCCGGGTGACCACGCTCCGGATGTCCTCGTCGGAGCCCCGGTACGGTCCCGGGAAGAACTCGGCGGTCGGCAGGACCGGGGCGCGGCGCAGCACCTCACGGCCGAACTCGGCTGCCAGCCAGGCCATGGACTCCTCCACCCAGACCCGTTCGTCCGGGCCGACCGGGCACTTCGGTGAGAACAGCGCCATGGCACCCCCAGTGATCACGGCCTTCATGCACCACGGGCGGGCAGCGCCGACCGCCCGTTCGGACCGGCCTCCTCGGCCTCCCGCCGCCGTGGCATCCGGCGGCACCCGGACACCGCTGCCCCGTCCACGGAACAGCCTCCGAACGCCGCCACTGCCGACCGGACGCCCGCAGGTCAGCCGTCGAGCTTCGCGTACAGGCCGCGACCCGGGCGCTGTGCACGGCCGGCCTTGGTCAGCCGCTCCAGCATGGTGCGCAGCGCGTTCACGGCGCCCTGCCCGCCGTCGATCCGCAGCTCGGTGGCCACCTCCCGGGCGCGCAACGGCCGTTCGGCGCCGGCCAGGACCGCGAGCACCTTCTCGGCGGTGACGCCGGTACTGCGCCGCCTGGATGCGGGCCCGGTCTCCGCGGTCCCGGTCTCCGCGGTCCCGTGCGTCTGCGGCTCGGCTGTCCGGGCTTCGCCCGCTGCCGTGGCGGTGGTCGTCCCGGGCTTCCTCGCAGCCGTCGTCACCCGGGCCCTCGATGTGGCCTTCTTCGCCGGAGTCCTCGTCGCGGCCGCAGCCTTCTTCGTCGCCGCGGTCTTCGCGGTTGTCTCCTTGGTGGTGGTCTTCTTCGCGGCGGTCCTCTTCGCGGTTTCCTTCTTCGCCCCCACGGTCTTCTTCGCGGCGGTCTTCTTCGCGGTGGCCTTCTTCGCGGTGGCCTTCTTCGCGGTGGCGGCCCTCTTCAGCGGCGCCCGGTCCTGGTCCTGGTCCTGGCCTTGGCCCTGCGTCGGGAGCGCCTCGGTTTCGGCGGCCGGCAGCTCGGCAGGCCGCTGCCCCTGCTGCGACGGGGGCGCCACGTCGACCTCTTCACGGGTCGTCAGGGGCGCGGCGTTCTCCACCGCAACGGCGATCTGCGGGAGCGGCAGGCCGGAGAGGGCGCGCAGGCTTTCCAGCGCGCCGCGCAGGGCGTTCTCGTGCGCGACGACGGCAGCCAGTTCGGCCTCCAGTCCCCGCCGTCGCGCCTCGATACCGGGAAGCTCTCCCTCGAGTGCGGAGATGGTGTCGCTGAAACGGCTGTCTGCCACGGTTCCTCGTCTTCCGTCCATGGGGTGTTGCAGGGGACTGTACGGCTTCCGTCCCACTGTCGCTGCCGATGTCACGAAATGTGCCCTGCGAGGGGGAGAGCACCGGACCGGAAGGCACCGGACCGGCCGGGTGATCCCCCCGTGTCACCGATACGGTCCCGGCGTTGGCCTGCACCGGTGGGCGATGCGCCCACCCGCGCCGGGCAACCGCGCGCCGGACCCGATCGGAACGAGGACGTACAACGGCGACGACAGGGCCTCCGCCCTGGTGTCGAGCACCGCCACCCTGACGGGCGTCGACCCCGAGCCGGTGATCTCCGCGACCACGGAGATCCTCCGACGCCGGCCGGACGGCGGCTGGGTCCACGTCGTGGACGACCCGTTCTTCCACTGACCGCCCACGCCCACGCCATCAGGCGGCTTGACTCCCTGCTCGAACGACTCGGCGGCCCGCGTCCGCACCGGCTCCCGGCGCACCCGTCCCGCGGCGGCCGACCCGCCCCCATCCGCAGATCTCACCCACCACCCGGTACAGCCACTGCACCGCACCCATCGGGGACTTCGAGAAGGTTCACCCTGACGAGCCGAGGTCAGTAGGGCGTCACGTTCACATCATCCGGAGTCCCGAGCGGCTTGGGGCGGCTTGCCGGGGTTCCGCACGTTCGAGGCCTGGCGGGGCGCTCATCCGGTGCGCGCAGGGTCGGACATCGCCCACCGGATGGCCCGCACCGCGCCGCGGCCGAAGGGACGGACCACGGCGGTCTCCAGGGAGGACGCCGCCGGAAGTCCGATCAGCGCGCGGTGTCGGGCGGGCATGAGGGCGACCGCGGCGGCGGCCAGGGCGCCGTAGGCCGGGCGGGCCGGGAGCGGCACCGGGGGGTGCAGGAGGAGGAAGCGCGCCACGGCCCGGGCCTGCGGGGTGTCCTCCAGTTCCGGGCCGTAGGCGCGCAGGCGCTCGTCGAGCGCCTTCCGGTCGCGCGGAGGGTCCTCGACGCCCAGGGCCTCGGCCACCCGGGCCATGTCGGCGACGTAGCCGTCGCAGCCGTCGGCGTCCAGCGGGTGCGCGCCGTAGGCCTGGTGGGCGCGCAGGAAGCTGTCGGCCTCGGCGGCGTGGACCCAGCCCAGGAGGTGGGGGTCGCCCGCCCAGTACGTGCGGCCGTCGGCCATCGTCCCGCGGATGCCCGCGTGGACGGCGCGGACCCGTTCCACGGCGGCATCGGCGTCCTCGGCGGTGCCGAAGGTGGTGACGGCCAGGAAGGTGCTGGTCCTCTGCAGTCGGCCCCAGGGGTCACTGCGGTAGCCGGAATGAGCGGCGACGGCCGCCATCGCCAGCGGGTGCAGGGACTGCACCAGCAGCGCCGACAGCCCGCCCACGAACATCGACGCGTCGCCGTGCACGACCCGGACGGGCCGGTCCGGGCCGAACCAGCGCGGCCCGGGCGTGTCGTGGATGCGGCGTCGCACGGCACGCCCGTCGGGGCCCGCGACGCGCGCGAACAGTTCCGCGCCGAGCCGCCCGCGCAGCCGGTCCAGGGGTGTGCCGCTCCGTTGAGCGTCCATACCGGCCACGCTACGGCCCGCTCCGGGCGGTCATCAAGCCCCTGACGGTCGGAGCGGGCGGGCCCGGCGCCCGGGGACCGAGGCGTGGCCCCGCGCCCGGGGGCGCGGCGGCGGGGAGGGCCGCCCGGTGGTGCCACGCCGACCGGTGTCACGCGCCGCGAGGATCCCGACCGGCGCCCTCCGCCGGCCGGGCCCGACGTACGGTCGGGTGGCCGGTCGCGTCGGCGGCGGGTGGGCGCGGAGGTTCCTCCCCGGCTTCACCGCAGCCGAGACCACCGCCCCGGCCGGCTGGCACCTCGACCGCCCTCGCCTCGACCTCGCCCTCCTCGCAGCCGACCACCTCCGCCGCGAACACGACACCGCAGCACGCACACCCCACCTGGCGAACGCCGCACTGCTCACCCACCTCCTGGCGGCACTCATGCTGCGCGCCCTCCCCCACACCCCGGAAGCGACCCGGCCGACCCACTCCGGCGGCCCCGACACGACCGTTTTCCGCGCCTACCGCAGCGCCGTCGAAGAACACTTCGCCGACTGGCACCACGTCGCCGACTACGCGCACGCCCTCGGCTACGACGTGCGCACCCTCACCCGGGCCACCCGTGCCGCCACCGGCACCGGCGCCAAGACCTTCCTCGACCAACGGATCCTGCTCGAAGCCAAGCGCCTGCTCGCCCACACCGACCTCCCGATCGCCGGCTGCGCACGGCGCCTCGGCTTCCGGGACCCCGGCAACTTCACCACCTTCTTCCGCCGCCAGACCGCCACACCCCCGGCCGCCTGGCGCAGCGCGTACGCCGGCACCGGTGTCGGCACCAGTGTCAGCGCCGGCGTCGGCGTCGGCGTCGGCGTTTAACCAGGGGTGCCAACCCCGACGACCAGCCGGCACACCGCAACGGGCCTGATCACGGCGTTCCGCCCGCCTCACCCACCGCCGTCCGTCCCGGCGCGGGTGTTCGCCCCGGCGTTCCTGCGTTCCCGGCTGCGGCGGACCGCACCGACGATGACCTTGAGGGCCAGTCCGAAGACGATCAGGTCGGTGAGCATCTGCACGGTGACCACCAGCTGCGCCGTGTCGGTCTTGGCCGTGATGTCGCCGAACCCGACGGTGGAGAACACGGTGACGGTGAAGTACAGCCCCTGGGTGTGGGAGAGGTGCCGACCGAAGCTGTCCGGGGACTGCGCGGCCATCGTGACGTAGGAGGCTGCGAACAGCAGCAGGAAGAACGGGATGCTGGTGGCCAGCGCCTCGACGGCCCGCAGCCCCGGGTGCCGCGAGCGAAGGATCGAGCGGACCTGGACGGCGATCAGGGCGACGAAGCCGACCAGACCGAGCAGGAGCACGGTGACGGCGGCCGACGTGGAGAAGCGGTCCAGGGGCAGCAGGTAGTACACGGTCACCAGTGCGACGACCGACCCCAGCACGCGCAGCGCGGTCCAGACGACCCTCCGGGAGGAGGGACGGGCTCCCCCCTGTTCCTGAGGGGTCGCTCCGCCGTGCGGGGTCATGACGCCCGCCTCGGCGTTCCGGCCGGGGCGGGCCAGGACGGGTCGGTCGCGTCCCCCGTGATGGCGGAGACCGCACCCACGATGATCACGGCTCCCGATCGCCTTGAGGAACGGCATGACAAACAGCGACATGCGACGGAGGACGGCCGGCATGCCGAGCGGGAGCAGACCGGCGGAGACGGCGCGCAGGAGCCGTCTGCGCCGGGCGGCCTCGCCGGCCGGGCCGTCCCGCCCGGCTGCCGGGTACCTGGCGCGGCTCCCGCGGGTGCCGCGTGCCCGTCTCCTGACGTGCCCGGGGCGTCGTGCGTCCTCATGGTGCGTCCTCCCGGCGATGATCACCCGGATCCGCGATCAGCTGGGGTCCCTGTGTCCACCCTCCCACTGCTGCCCTCGTTCCGGCGCGGCGACGGGGCCCTGCCGTCGCGTCCGAGCGGTCGGTGTCGAGCGCCTGGTGTCAAGCCGCTGGTGTCGAACGGTCGGCGTCGCGCGGGCCCAGGGGCCTGGCCTCACGTGGCACATCCGGTCGGTCACACACGGCAACCACAGGTGCGCGAGATCGCCGTCGGCCTACAGGCCGGCTCTGGTGAGGAGGGCTTCCGCCTCCTCGTGGGTGAGCGCGGGCGGCACGGCGGCGCCGGGCTGGGCGGGCCGGGCTTCCATCCGACTGAAATGTGGTCATTCCTGTGGCGGAGCGTGACCGGCTTCGGCTTGCGTGAAGAAGTTGCGCCCGATTGTCCGACATTGCGTCAATCGGCATGCCCGCTCGCGGGTGGCTACTCCAGAAGCAGCTGTGCGTATGCGAATCCTACCCACCGCGGCCGCATCCGTCGTCCTCGTCATGGTCCAGCCGGGCCTCGCCGGAGCAGCGGCCGACCCCAGTACCACGGTCTCGTTCTCCATCACGTCCGGCGCGCTGTCGATGTCGGTGCCGGTCAGCGCCGCCCTCGGCTCGGGAGCGCCCGGCACCAC
This sequence comes from Kitasatospora sp. NPDC048545, assembly GCF_040651155.1. Lineage (NCBI taxonomy): Bacteria > Bacillati > Actinomycetota > Actinomycetes > Kitasatosporales > Streptomycetaceae > Kitasatospora > Kitasatospora sp. NPDC048545. The sequence continues at coordinate 50,733 of NZ_JBEZIQ010000029.1, read as the reverse complement.
GATCAGCGCGCCGATCGGCGCCGTGAGCGTCACCGACGACCGCGCCCTCCTCTCGGCCTCCTGGACGGTGACCGCGTCGGCGACGGACTTCGCAAACGGGCCCTCGACGGTGCCCGCCTCCGCCGCCACCTACTCGGTCGGGGTAGTGACGACGACCGGCACCATCAGGCCTCGGACGGCACGGAGGATGGACCGGGATGCCGCCGGCGGATCGCTAGCCGAAGGTGAGCAGGGTCGCCACCGTGTTGCCCTCGGCGTCCAGGCACTCGGTCGCGTCGGACCCGTCCGGGTCCACCAGGATGCCCAGCACGGTGCCGGTGCCGGCCTCGTCCGGGATCATCAGCCAGTCGTTCGCGAAGTCGCCCTCGACCGGCTCCACCGGCCAGTCCGCCGGATCCACCGAAGCCCTCCGGAGCATGTCGCGGAAGTTCTCCAGCCTCCAGTCGGAGCTGCCGGCGGCGCGCGCGTGCAGGACGGCCCAGGTCCGCTTGAGCATCGGGACGGCCGGTTCGACCCACCCGGTGCCGGGGTTCGCGTGCAGCACGGCCAGGCCGGACGGGGTCGCCAGGCGGTCGCCCCAGTCCTGCATCCGCACCGGGACGGTCTCGCAGGGGTGCACCAGAGCGGCCACCGGGGAGCCCGGCGCGTCCGCGCGGGAGACCAGGTAGACCGGCGTGCCGCCGGGCCGCATCGGAGCGCTCGCGCCCTCCGGCCCCAGCGGGTCGTACATCGTGCAGTGGTCGTCGGACCCCTGGACCAGGCCGACCCGTTCGATCCGCCAGCCGTCGATCGTCCACGTCTGCGCGGACGGATCGGCCAGGGCGGTGATCAGTGCGGGCAGGTACTCGTCATCGTCGTAGGACATCCGTCTTCCCCGAAACTCGTAGGTGGTGGGGAGCGTAGACCGTGGCTCCGACATGCGGTCCCGGGAGGCCCGGCTCCGGGGGCGACCGCCGGGACCGACCGGGGGCGACCGGGGGCGGCCCGTACGGTTCCCGCCCGCACACTGCCGCCCTCGGCCTCCTGGGGAGCCGCCGGTCCGTCAGGCGGGAATGTTGATCCCGACGGCCCCGGTCAACGGAGAGAGCTGTTTCACCAGCTTGTCGAAGTCCGCGGTCCGACCGTCGGACCACTGGGCCGTACCGACGAGCATGCCGTGCCCGTGGACCGCGAAGTTCTGCACGAGGCCGCTGTCGGCCGGCAACTGGCGCAGACCCGAGTCCTTGGGCGGGACCTGGACGGCGACCTCGTAGTCGCCGGGGTGGGAGGCCAGGAAGGTCACCAGGTGCAGGGCCTCGACCGGGTCGTTCATCGTGAACAGCGCCAGGTTGTACTGGTTGCCCTCGGCGTCCTTGTACAGCGCCAGGTCGACGCCGAGACAGCCGTGGCCATGCGTGATCAACCCGGCGAGCGTCGGCGCCACGGTGTCCGGGCCGGTGCACACCGGGTTCGCCACGTCGGCCACCAGCGTGTACCCCTGCACCTGCGCCGGAAAGACGGACAGCGGGATCGCCGAGACCGGAGCGTCGGCTGCCGTCAGCGGGGCGTCGGCCGGCGGGGTCACCGCGTGCAGCGCGGGAGCGGACGAGGTCAGTGCGGCCGGGTCGGCCGGCACAGCAGACGTGGCCGACGCGGAAGCCACGGCGGCGGCCGGGGCCGGGGCCGACGGCCGGAGCAGGTACACCACCGCTCCTGCTGCCGCCAGCAGCGCAGCGGCCGCCGGAAGCAGCAACCGACGGCGCCGGTCTCGGCGCGCGGGTTGGTTCGCCCGTTCGGCGGCACTCGGTTCCGGTGCCGCGTTGGTCTTCTCGAACTCCTTGACGAACTCTTCCCACAGGTCGTCACCGGATTCACGCATACTCACAACTTCCACACCTTAGTGATCATCGCCACCCCTGGGAAGACAGGCCCCTTGCCGTTGCGGACGGTGGTGCCGTCGAGCCCGGGTGGTGCACGGTCCAGCGTTACGGGCCAAGGGAGTTCGGACCCTGCCGGGCAGGACTCAGAACGGGGGCTCGTCGTCCCGGGGGCCGGTCGTCGGCGCGGGCGGCCGGGAGCTGCGGACGACAGGGAGTCACAACAGCGCGGGCGTCCGGACCCGGTAGTCGAGATCGGCAACGTCCACGGCGGCACCGTAGCCCCTGGCTCTGACACTCCGGGTGTCCCAGGTGACCGTCGATGCGGCCGGGTTGCGAGTTCATCGGGAGTCAGCGCCCGGTCGGTCGGGGATCGGCAGGGGAGTACCGTGGCGCCGTCCTGTCGGAGCGGTTCGGGGGAGGCGCGTCATGCCCAACAGTCGGATCATCGCATCGGCGCTGAACGGCGACGCGGAGGAGCTGAGACGGGCCGTCGGAACGGGAGGCCTCATGTGCGTCGCACCCGAGCTGTCGAGCGTGTTCGTGGTCCGGACCGCCGCCGACGGCGCACAGACGGCAACGGTCGACCTTCCCGGCAGCACCGCCTTCGTCCGGCTGCCCAGGTCGTTCCGGGTACGACGGATCGGTCACGACAGCGAACGCTTCACCCTGACCAGCGCCGACGGACGGTCCGTCACCGGCACGCCACGGCAGTTCAGCACCGGCTACAAGGTGATCGCCGAGGAGCACAACCCCTGGTACGAGCAGCACGTCGAAGAGGCCTTTCTGGCGACGGGCCTGCGCCCCGAAAGCCTGCTGCCGACCCGCATCCTCCACGTGTGCACCGCCCCGGAGCCGGCCGAGCCCCGACCGGAGGGCCGGACCGCCGGGACCGCGGCGGCGGTCCCGGGACGGCGGCTGGAGATGTGGTTCGACAGCGCCGGACCGGAGAAGACCGCCGAACTGCTGCCCCACGCACGCCGGCTCGTGGCCGAGTTCGACCGCATCCGCCGCGACGGCACCGCGTTCATCTGGACCGCGTTCGCGGAGGGCGACGAGACCGAGGAGGAGAAGGCCCGCTTCCCCGAGGTGATGACGCCGCACACGCTGGTCGTCTACCGCTCGGGAGACTTCGAGGTCCACTTCGAGGAGCCCGGGAACCGCTACTTCATGGACGGCTACTGGCCGGCCGTCCAGTACCGCGCCGACCTGACGCCCGTCCACGTCACGATCGAGGCCTGACCCCGTCGCCACGGAATCCCGCTCGGCCGTGACCTGGCCGGGGCGGACCGCCACGACTCCCGACGCCGGCCCGCACCTTGGACCGCCTCGATGGCCAGGGGCCGCCGCCCCAGGACATCACGGCGCACCCGGGCTCAGCCGGCCGCGTGCACCAGTTGTTCGACCCTGGCGACGGCTTCGTCGGCACTGGCTGTTTCGAGCTCCTCCACCGAGGACACCCCGTCGGCCGTCGGCAGGGTGCAGACCAGGTAGCGCCCCTCGGGCACGAGCGCGACGGCGACGGTGAGGACGTCCCCGTTGCCGGCCCACCACTGGGGCCCGGTGCTGAACCGGAGCGTCGCATGACTCGTGAACGGGTAGTAGCGGCTCAGCGACGTGCGCCTCGCGGCCAGGACCAGGTCGTGCAGGATCGGCGGAACCCATGACCGGCCGGGAATCCGGCAGGAGTCGTCCTGGTCCGCTGCTGCCCGGATCTGGAAGTCCCACGCCTCACTCAAAGGATCGCTCACGACTGGCATTCTGCCGTGGTCGTCCGTCCTCGGGAAGGTGGCGCCGGGGGCGTGCTGCCGTGGTCCCGTGAGGTCGCCGGGGTGCCTGCCGCGTCGGCCGGGACCCCGCACGGACCCGGGTGCGCTGCCGCCCGGCGGCGGTGCACCCGGGTTGGTGATCAGCGGAGGCGGGCGCAGCGCAGCGGGTGCGGGCGCAGCGGCTTTGGGCGCAGCGGCTTTCAGCCGAGGCTGATCGGGTCGGTGCCGAAGGTCCACGCGTTTCCGGACCTCGCGTAGACCTGGATCGGGGTGCTGCCGTAGTCCTCGCCGGAGATGTAGTCGCACTGGCCGGGCGCGAGGACGGGGGTGACGTGCCCCGGGCTGGTGACGTTGTCGCCCGCCGTGTCCTTGATCCAGAAGTAGAAGCTGTTCGCCGAGCTCTGGTGGTTGCACAACTGGGCGGACACCCACGGGTTCTCGTCCACCGTGTGCCAGCCCGTGATCTCCACGCCGTGCGCGGAGTTGGAGTCGGATCCGGTTGCGGCGGACGCGCTTCCCGACGCGAGCGTCACACCGGTGACGGTCAGTGCGGTCACCGCGGTGAGGGAGGCGAGTCGGCGCCCCAGCTTGAACTGCATGTCTACCCCTTCGGTCGGACGGGCCGGTTAGGCCTCCATCGTCCCCGCGGGACGTGTCGGGCGGCCACGACGTTGACCGGACGTTCGCCGGACGCTTCCGACTCCGGACGACAGGGGTGCCGCGTGCCCGTCCGGGCGGTGCGTCAGACCACGGCGAGCCGGTCCACCAGCAGTTCCACCCTCCATTCGGTGTGCTCCGGAGGCAGCCGTCCCGCCCGGGTCAGGGTGGCCAGCCCGTGCAGGGCCGCCCAGAACGTCTCGGTGAACAGTCCCGTGTGGACACCGTCCCCGGCGACCTCGCCGAGGCTCTCCAGCAGGGCGGCGAAGGCGTCCTTCAGGGGCTCGGGGGTGTCCTCCCGGGCGAACGCGAGGCCGCCGTCCAGCCGGAACATGGCGTCGTAGACCGCCGGGTTGCGTTCGGCGAAGTCGAGGTAGGTGCGGGCGAGGGCGGCGACCCGGGCGCGGGGGCCGTCCGCGGCGGAGGCTGCGGCCCTCAGCGCCACGGCCATCTCGGCGGCACCCTCCAGGGCGACGGCGCCGATGATCTCGCGCTTGCCGCGGAAGTGGCTGTAGAGGACGGGCTGGCTGTACTCGATGCGCTCGGCGAGCCGACGGGTGGTGACCGCGTCCCAGCCCTGCTGCTCGGCGAGTTCGCGGGCCGTCGCCACGATGAGGCGTTCGCGGCTCGCCCGCTCGCGCTGCTTGCGTTCCTGTACCGACATGATTCGATCCTAGCACCGCTAGACAATCAAGCGGCAGCAGCGCTAGCGTCATCTCATCATCTAGCGGCGCTAGATCCCAGGAGGGATCATCATGCTCGACGCATTAGAGGTCGTCACCACCGTGCTCGTCGGCCTGATGGTGGGGGTGGAGTTCTCCGTCGCCTTCGTCATGAACCCGATCTTCAGCAAACTCCCCGAGGACAGCGACCAACTCGCCCGCGCCCACGGGGGCCGGATGCTCGGAGCCCTGATGCCGTTCTGGTACATCGGCTCGCTCGTCCTGAGCGCCGTCTGGGCCGTCGCCGGATGGCACCGCCACGGCACCGGCCTCGTCGTCACCGCCGGCGCGCTGCTGATCCTCAGCGTGATCATGTCGGTCCTGCTGCTCGTCCCGATCAACAACCGGGGCAAGACCTGGACCCCCGAGAACAGGCCCGAGGACTGGAAGGAGCAGATGAACCGCTGGAACCGCTTCCACTACGCCCGCGTCGCCGTCATCGTCGCCGCCTTCACCCTGCTGGTCGCCGCCCTCGTCTGAGCCGCCCGCCGAGCCCGGCCGGCCGATCGTCCGGGCCACAGGTGGCGGGGGACGTTCAGGGGTGAAGGACGCCGGACCGCCGGTGAACCTCCGATCCGCCGGGCCCGCGGTACCCGACTCGGCGACCCGCACCCGGCACTCGGCCTTGTGGCCGGCGGCCGACTTCCTCCGCCGCTCGCGCTCGGAGACAGTCGAGCTGCCGGACGGTCCGGAGCACCGGGAATGGAGCAACGGGCATGAGTCAACGGGCATGGAGCAAGGGCCGATCGGGAGGAGTGGGCACGACAGGCCGTGGCCTGCCGTGACCTCCCCCTCCCCCGGCCCGCCCGTCGGACTCGCTCGGTCAGCGGCCGTCGGGGCGGCCGAGGGCGTCGCGGAGGAACTCGGTGATCTCCGCCCGTGCCGCCTCGGCCTGCGGCACGACGGCCGGCATGCTGACGAAGGCGTGCGTCGCCCCGGGGAACTCGCTCAGCCGCGCGGGCGTCCCGGCCGCGCGCAGGCGCTCGGCGTAGCGGCGGCCGTGGTCGGCCAGCGGGTCATGGGTCGGCACCACCACCAGCGCCGGGGCGAGCCCGGTGAGACTGTCGGCGTGCAGCGGAGACAAGGCCCGGGGATCGGTTCCCGAGGGGACGGCGAGCCGGTGCAACAGCCGCAGTTGGGGAACGGTCAGGGTCGGGCTGTGGGCGTGCTCGGCGACGGAGGGGTGGTCGAGCATGGTCCCGGTCACGTCCGCGACGGGGTTGACCAACACCTGTGCCCGCAGTGGCAGGCCGGCCTGCCCGGCGCGGATGGCGACCAGGGCGGTGATCAGTGCGCCGCAGCTCTCGCCGAACACGGCGATGCGCGCCGGGTCGACGCCCCAGTCGGCGGCGTGCCTCACCAGGTGGTCGAGCGCGTCCCAGCCGTCGCCTGCGGCGGCCGACAGCGGAGTGTCCGGGGCGAGGAGGTGGTGCTCGACCGAGACGACGAGGGCCGGCAACCGGGCGGCGAGATGGCTGTTGATCCAGTCGCTCTGCACCGCCGTGCCGACGAACCCGCCGCCGTGGACGTGGAGCACGAGGGGCAGGGCCGCCGCCCGGTCGGTGGAGCCGGCGCCGCGTTCGCCCACCGGCCGGTGGACCCGCACGGGCAGGCGACGGCCGGACAGCTCCAGCGACTGCCAGTCGATCGCGGCACCGGGGTCCGGCATCCCGGTGATCGCCCGCATCTCGGGCGACGCCCGCCTGCGGTTCTCCGCCTCGCGGTAGGCGGCCAGTTCCTCGTCGGTCATCGCCGCCCAGTCCGGCTCGCCCCCCAGTGCCTGCTGCCGCAACCCGTTGCCGGTCGCCGACGGCCGGCGCGCACTGTTGTCCCCGTTCATGCCTTCTCCCTCCCGCATGATTACGCTACCTTAGGTATCGATACCTAAGGTAGCGTAACTGACTATGGTGAGGGAATGACTGCGACAACTCCGCCCGCCCGACCGCCCGGACGCCCGCGCGCCGGCCTCGACGCCGAGGTCTTCACCGCCACCCTGAGCACGGTCCACGAGATCGGCTACGCGCGCGCCACGGTCGAACGCATCGCCACCGCGACCGGCATCGCGAAGACGACGATCTACCGCCGCTGGCCGTCGAAGGGCGCGCTGATCGTGGACTGCCTCCTCGACGCGTTCGGCCCGGCTCCGCTGAGAGAGGGCGCAGACCAGGCCGAACTCATGTCCTCGACCATCCGCTGGATCGCCGCGACGATCGCCGAGCCCGGAGTGGGCGACGCGTTCGCGGGCGTGTTCAGCGACGCCGTCAGCGACCCGGCCCTGCGCGAGATCCTCTCCGCACGGTTGCAGGACCCCTACCGCCTCGCCCTCCAGGACGCTCTCGACGAACCGGAGAACAGGGTCCTGTTCTTCATCGACGTCGTCGTCGGCACTCTGCTCCACCGGATGGGCATGACCGGCGAACCCATGGTCGATGCCGATGTCGACGCCTTGGTCGCGATGGTGCTGCCGCACTTCGCCCGCGACGTCGACCCGACCTGACCCGACCCGACCCGACCTGACCTGACTCGACCTGACGGTGGATCACCGGCCCGGCAGCACGGACCGCTGCCACGACCGACGCAGCCGGCGTCGGGAAGGGCTCGCAGGCCACACGAAGACGAGGCGGACACCGGCGCACCCGCCACACCCCCGCTGATCACCGACCGACATTGGCGATTCACGAGAACAGGAGGCGCCGTGCCGCGCTCCGAACCACTGCCCCGCACCGTCCGCCTGCTGTTACTCGCCCGGGTCGTCAACCGACTCGGGGCCTTCTCACTGCCCTTCCTCACCGCGCTGATCAGCGCCGACCACGGCGCGAGCCTGACCACCGCCGGGCTGGTCAGCGCCGCCTTCGGACTCGCGACGATCCCCTCACGGCTGGCCGGAGGGCACCTGGCCGACCGGATCGGCCGGCGCACGACCATCGTGCTCGGCCTGGGCGGATGCGCCGCCGCACAGCTGGCGATCGCTGCCTCCGCCTCGCTCACCTGGGCAGTCGCCGGGGCGGTGCTGCTCGGACTGGCCTTCGAGCTCTACGAGCCCCCGAGCCAGGCGATCATCGGCGAGTCCGTGCCGGAGCAGCACCGGGTGCGCGCGTTCAGCCTGTTCAGCGCCGCGCTCGCGGCAGGCGCCATGGGCGCCGGACTCCTCGCCGCGCTCCTCGGCCGCTGGGACCTGCGCTGGCTCTTCGTCACCGACGCCGCCACCTGCCTGGCCTGCGCGCTGCTCATCCGCCTGGCCCTGCCCCGCGACCGCCCCGCACCACCCGGAGCGGACCAGGACGCCACCGCCGTACGGCCGCTGCGTGACCGAGCCCTGCTGAGCGTCCTGGCCACCGGAACCGCCTACGCCCTGATCAACCAACAGGCCGTGATCACCCTGCCGCTCGCACTCGCACGGCAGGGCCTGCCCGCCGCCGACGCCGGGCTGCTGTTCACCGCAGCCGCGGCCACCACCGTACTCGCCCAACCACTGATCCGACTCCCCTGCGCGACCAGGCTCACCACGCCCGTCACACTCGCCCTCGCCCACCTCCTCCTGGCCGCAGGACTGACCGGCTACGCCCTCAGCCGCACACTGCCGGCGCTGCTCACCTCAGCCGCCGTGACGAGCCTCGGCGATCTGCTGGTCATGGGTCGTGTCTACGCGCTCGCCACCGACCTCGCGCCACCCGGCGGAACCGGACGCTACCTGGCCGTCTTCGGCACCAGCTGGGGCGTCGCCGCGACCCTCGCACCCGTCCTCGGAACCCAACTGCTCGCCCACGCGGGGACGACCGCACTGTGGTCGGCCATGGCCGCGTTCTGCCTCCTGCTCGCCGCACTGCACCTTCGGGTGACACCCGAGCCGGCCCGCTCACGGCAACGACGCGAACCCGGGGAACGCAGGGCGGCCGAGCCGGTGGCCGCACCCCGCCCGCAAAGCTGACCGACCTCAGAAGAAGCCGCCACCCGGGATCCGCAACGGCTGCGCGGGGCCCGCTTGTTGACCTTTTCGATCGTGCGAGCCCTCTTCCCGGGATCCTTCGACCCGGTCACTCCAGGGCACCAGGACGTTCTCCACCGCGCCGCCCTCCTGTTCGACGAGGTCGTCGTCTGCGTGATGTTCAATGCGAACAAGACCGGCCGCTTCCCCGTCACCGAACGGCTTGACCGGCTCCGCACGGCAGCCACCGACCTGAGCAACGTCACGGTCGACTCCCACACCGGCGGCCTGCTGGTCGACTACTGCCACCGTGTCGGAATCGACGTCGTCATCCGCGGAGTCCGCGACGTCCACGACCTGGACCACGAAATGCCGATGGCCCGAATGAACTACGAACTGGCCGGAATCGAAACGGTCTTCATCACTGCGGACCCCGCCCTGCGCCACATCTCCTCCACCCTCGTCACCGCGATGGGTCAGGCCCTGCCCTTGGCCGGGCAGAGCGGGCGGTCGCGTTCGTAGCGGCGGACGATCCGGCGGTAGCCGGTGAGCCTGCGGGCAGCGAGCCCGGATCCGCTGCTTGTGCACGCTCTGACCGGTGCCGTTGAGCCCGTTCCTGCCGCCGACGCCGCCGCGAGGTTCTTCGTCGCCCCCGGCCCGATGGCCGCGGTCGGCATCGGGCGGCGCCGAGCCGGGCGGCCCGTACCCGGACGGGTGCCGCCCGCCGCGCCGCCCTCCCCGGCGGTCAGGCCTGCTCGTAGTGCGCGAGGTATAGGGCGAGTTCGCCGTCCACGGTTTCGTCGCCGTAGCCGTGCAGGGCGCACCACAGGCGGTTCTCCACCCAGAAGCGGTACGCGAACTCCTCGAAGGAGGAGGCGCACCGGGCAATGGATCCGAACCAGTCCACCGGAGTGGCCGGTTCGTCCCAGCCGGGCGCGTCTTCGAGGTCCAGCGGGGAGGCCACCACGAAGGCGTCGCCGGTGGGGCGGAGGTAGAGGTACCAGTGCACGCAGTCCTGCTGGTCCCGCAGGAAGCGGACCAGGAAGGCACCGGGCTCGACCGGGCTCGGTATCGGCGAGGAGACGTCCGTCCAGCAGGCCGTGGCCGACACCGCGTCCAATGCACGGGCGCTGTCAGCGCCGGTCTGGAACGCGATGAATTCGGCGGGCAGCACGATCCCGGCGTCCGCGAGCTCGGCGGCGACGGCGTTGAGGTGCCGGGCCGGCTCCGGCACCAGCGGGCCGGTGCCGCCGAGCCACCCGAATCCGCCGTCGAAGCGGGCCGGGTCCAGTGGCGGCAGCGTGTCCGCGTCGTACCACTGGTACGTGCCGCCGCACGGGCGGTGCGGGCCGAGGTCGGTGGCGCACCAGAGGGTCTGGAAGACGGGGTGGTGGGTCGGCTCGGTGTCGGTGGCGGCGGTCACGATGCGCTCCTCGGTACGGGCTGCTGCGTCATCCGCCATCCTGCCGACCGGGACTGACAATCCGCCTCGCCCGGCCGGGGCCGGTGGAGCGCCTCTGCCCGAACTGCCCGGCGGGCCCGCTTCCTGACTCGGCTTGACTTCGCACACGCCCCGCCACAACCATCACGAACCCGGACTCCAAGAACGATCCCCATTCGCTGACATGGTCGGACGGGACCTACACCTTCGTTGTCGCCACTGGCGCCCCACCGAGGCTCTCGGACGAGGAACTCGTCCACGTCGCCGAGAGCCTGGGGTGACCGACACCACGACGACGTCCGGTGGGGCCTCGCTCTGCGGGCCGGCCCCGCGGCAACAACGCCTCGGCGGACTGGAGGACCGGGCACTGATCGGTCCGGCTGTCCCTCGACGCGCCGATCGGTGCGGGGCCCTGGGTAGAGTCCGGACAGTGACTGAGAACCGGGGCCGTCGGCCGAAGATCGACGAGGATCGTGGCGTCGAGGACGTGACTCTGCTCATCCTGGAGTGGCTGGGTGAGCAGGGCGTGAATGCCATGATCAGGGTGGATGCCGCGCGGGTGGCCGACAACGCTCCGGCCTGGACGTTCGCCGCCAGTGGGGGTCCCCTGGAGCACGGGCTGCGCGCTGACGGGCGCACCGTGCAGCAGTGCATGTCGGGTGCCCTGTCCAAGCTGCGCGGGGCGGGACTGCCGGTTCCGTTCTGATCGCCGGCCCGCCGGTTCGGGGAACCCGGCCGGGCTCCGAGCCGGGTGCGCACCCGGCCCCTCCGGTTCGTCACGGCAGGGTCCGTGCCCGGCCGGGGCCCGGGCGACCGATGCCCGGCCGACCGATGCCCGGGCGACCGATGCCCGGCCCCTGCCGCGCCGAACACCCTCCTAGAGCAACCAAAGGTTGCACATCTCGGTGGAGCGGTCTACCGTTATATGCAACCAAAGGTTGCGAATACCCGAAGGAGGAGAGCGGGATGGAGTACGGCAGCATCGCGCGGGAGATCCACGTCGAGGCCACGCCCGAGATCGTCTACGAGGTCATCAGCACCCCCGAACACCTGCGGGAGTGGTGGCCGGACGAAGCCGACCTCAAGCCGGCCCCGGGAACCACCGGGGTCATCTCGTTCGGCGTGGGGACACCGGACGTGCAGGTCGCACCGCTCACGGTGGTGGAGGCCGACCCGCCCCGGCGGTTCAGCTTCCGCTGGGCCTACGACCAGGGCGAGACCGCGAAGCCCGGCAATTCCCTCCTGGTCACCTTCGACCTGGTCCCGTCGGACGGCGGCACGCTGCTGCGCTTCACCGAGACGGGATTCCGGGAGAAGGGCTGGGAGGCGGCCGTCCTGGAGGAGACCTACCGCGACCACGCCAACGGCTGGGACCACTTCCTGCCACGCCTCGTCACGTACGCCGCCCGGGTGGTGGCGCACCCGTGAGCGCGACGGTGAACGCGGCCGCGGGCGTCGCCGTCGACGACGAGCTCTGGTCCGCGGTGGGAGACCCCATCCGGCGCCGGATGCTCGACCTGCTCCTGACCGACGACGGCGGCACGGCGACCACCCTCAGCGAACAACTGCCGGTCACCCGCCAGGCGGTCGCCAAGCACCTCGGCGTTCTCGGCCGGGTCGGCCTCGTCCACGACACGCCCTCCGGACGCGAACGCCGCTACGAAGTCGACGAGGCGCAACTCGCCCGCGCCGTCGCCCAGTTGTCGTCGGTCGGCGCCGCCTGGGACGCCCGCCTGCACCGCATCAAGCGGATCGCCGAGGCCATCCAACGCAGCCAGGAGAACTGAGCGCACAGACCCCACCACACGAGCGCGCCCGATCGTGGGCGCCCGCACGAGAGAGAGGTACCGCCATGGCGGACATCCTGCACCGGATCGGTGTCACGGCACCCCCGGAGGCCGTCCACGCCGCCCTGACCACGGTCGACGGACTGGCGAGCTGGTGGACCGAGGAGACGGACGGCGACCCCGGCGTCGGCGGAGTGGTCCGGTTCCGCTTCGGCCCCGGCGGCTTCGACATGAAGGTCCTGGAGACCGAGCCCGGCCGGCGGGTGCTCTGGGAGGTCATCGACGGCCCCGAGGAGTGGATCGGCACCCGGATCCGCTTCGACCTCAAGCAGGAGGACGACTTCACCATCGTGCTGTTCCGGCACGAGGACTGGAGGGAGCCGGTCGAGTTCATGTACCACTGCAGCACCAAGTGGGCCACGTTCCTGATGAGCCTCAAGGCCGTGCTGGAAACCGGTACGGGTGCGCCCGCACCGCGCGACGTCAAGATCAGCAACTGGCACTGAGCGCCCGCGCCGGGTGACGTACCGCGAGAAGCGCGGGCCGGGGCCGGGGGCCGTGGGCCGTGGGCCGTGGGGCTTCCCCCCTCGGCCCACGGCCGTGCGTCACTCGGCGCCCCAGAGCCGTCCGACCGGCGGCTCTGCGCGGATCCCGGCCGCCACGAAGGACACGTGCTTGCCCCGCCCGGCGAGCACGACCCTCCTACCCGTGAGCGTGGCGTCGGTCGTGGGCCAGCCCGACCAGGCGTCCACCTCGAAGTCCGTCACGCCGACGCAGACCAGCACGAACTCGACCGCGTTGTGGCCGCGCTCCCGCCACCGGTCCGCGGCACCGGCCGGAACGGCCCGTGCGGAGAACCGCAAGGTCACGGACGCTTCGCGTTCGTCGACCAGGACGGAGTCCAGGCCGTAGTCGCTCAGCGGGGGCGGCGGGGAGCCCAGCACCTCGCGGACCGTCCCGGGGTTCACCAGCTCGGCGGACCAGTCGTGGTCACCCATGGAACACCTTCGCGGTCGTGGGCGGCAGCACGCTGCCGAACAGGCGCCGGTCGATCGGGCTCACGAACCACCGCTCGGCCGCGTACGGTCCGGCGTCGCCGGGGCGGGTGGCGTAGGCGTTGAGGTGCTTCGCCGTGACCTCGGCGTACGCGGTGAAGTCCAGCGAGAACCCCCGGCCGCGCACCCCGACCTCGATCCGCCGCTCCCGGTCCCGCAGATAGCGGCTCACCTCGACATCGACCACGGTGGCACCGGGAACGCCCCGCATCCGCAGGTCCTCCTCCACCGCCGTGAACCCGATCTGCGCCTCGAACCGGTCACAGCCCGCGTCCGCCCAGGCCTGCGGGGCGAGGTCGGGAAAGGACGGGAACTCGACCCGCAACGTCACCCCGGCGCCGCGCGGATCCAGGTGCACCGACCGCAGCACCAGGCCCTCCAGGGGCGGCACTTCGGTGTAGAGCGCGGTCAACTGCTCGGAGCGCAGGAGCGCCGGCCACGCATCGACCGTCATGGGCCCGCCCTTCCCGTCCGGATACCTCGCACACCGTCGTGACCTGGGATGATACTGCCCATCCCGGATCCGGTGGGTGCCCGAGGGCAGGAGCGGCCCGACCTCGTCCCTCCCGGCTCGGCGCCCACACCGCAGCCGGCCCACGCGAGACGCACCTCGTGGGGCGTCGTCGTGGCACGCAACGGCCCGCCCCGGTCCAACAGGTACCGGGGCCCTGCCCCCACGTACCGGCGACCTCCCCCGTCGCGGGGGGCCGCGTCGGCCACGAGGTCCCGGCCACCGATGATCGGGCGGACCTCCAGGATGCCCTCACCGGACGGTGGGCACACGATGTTCAGGCGGAGAAGGTCAGGTTCCAAGGGCATCGGGCCATGGTCACGAAGCCCGCCGCGGCTGTCACGCGATTTTGCGTGACCTCCGGGCGTCGCGGGGCGGGGCGGGGCGACGTCGGCGCGGTCGAACAGCCGCTGGTCAGGCGGCTTGACCCGCCGTCTGGTCCCGGCCGGGCGGGGCAGGCGGCCGGGCGCAGCGGGCGGCAGATTGTCAGGCCGGCTTGAACAGATCCACCGTCCATTCGCGCTGCTCTGCGGTGTCCGGCACGGCGAGCCCGCGGGCCCGTTCGATCCGGTCCCAGGCGGTGTCGGGGTCGACGCCGTTGAGGATGAGGAGTGCGGCCGCGAGGAGGGACGAGCGTCCGGTGCCGGCCCGGCAGTGGGTGACGACGTGGGCACCGTCGCGCAGCCGTTCGGCCAACCCGTGCAGGGTGGGCAGGATCGCGGTGCGGTCGGGGACGGTGCGGTCGGGGATGGGTATCGCGACGAACCGCAGCCCGGCCGCGGCGGCGATCCGGGGTTCGTCCGTGAGGCCGAGTTCGTCGAGTTCGGGGCGGGTGAGCGCGCAGACCAGGACGTCGACGCCACAGTTCCTGAGCGCGGCCATCTCGTCTTCGAGCCAGTCGTTGCCGCGCGGTCGGGCCATGGTGCTCAGTCGGCCCGGGCCGGGGAGGTCGACGGTGAAGAGGGCGGGGGTTCGCATGTCAGCAGCACTTTCGGTCGGTGGAGCCGGGTGGCAGTCGGACGGTCGGTCAGGGGTGGGGCTCGGACGGTCAGGGGCCGGGTCAGGGGCCGGGGCCGGGGCCGGGGCCGGGGCCGACCGGGTTCGGCAGTGGGCTCGCTCGGGGTCGGGCCGACTGGGGTGGCCTCCGACGGCGGCTGCGGCCGCCTCGGCGAGGCGCTCAACAAGGCGGCCACGATGGCGGCCGAAGGCGCTCCGGCCGTCGTCGACACCAGCGTCAGGAGCGGAACGTGCGGCGGTAGGTGTCCGGCGGCACGCCGACCGTGCGGTGGAAGTGGCGGCGCAGCGTGGTGGCGGTGCCCATGCCGGTGGCACCGGCGATCCGCTCGATCCCGTCGTTGGTGGTTTCCAGCAACTCCTGTGCGTGGCGGATGCGTTGGATGAGCAACCACTGCAGTGGCGTGGTGCCGGTGACCGCCCGGAAGTGCCGGCCCAGGTGGCGCGAGCTCATCCGGGCCTGACGGGCGAGGTCCTCCACGGTCAGCGGCTGGTCGAGCCGCTCCAGCACCCACGGGAAGAGGTCGGCGAGCGGGTGGTTCTCCGGGGCGGGCACCGGAGTGGTGACGAACTGGGACTGGCCGCCGTCCCGGTGCGGCGGCACGACCAGGCGGCGGGCCACGGTGTTGGCGACCGCCGCGCCGTGGTCGAGGCGGACCAGGTGCAGGCACAGGTCCATGGCGGCGGCCTTGCCCGCGGAGGTGAGCACGCTGCCGTTGTCCACGTAGAGCACGTCCGGGTCCACCGTCACCTGCGGGTAGCGGGTGGCCAGCACGTCGGTGTGGGCCCAGTGCGTGGTGGCCCGCCAGCCGTCGAGCAGTCCGGCGGCGGCCAGCACGAACGCGCCGGTGCAGAGCGAGGCCACCCGCGCGCCCGCCTGGTGGGCCGCGCGCACGGCGTCGACCAGGTCGGCGGGCGGGTCCTCGTCCACGTCGGCCCAGCCCGGGACGATCACGGTGTCGGCGGCCGCCAGCCGGTCGAGCCCGTGGTCGGGCTCCAGGCGGAACCGTTCGACCCGGACCGGGCCCGGGCCGCAGACCGCCAGGTCGTACCAGGGGCCGGTGAGGGCCGCCGGGCGCGAGCCGAACACCTCGTGCGCCAGGGCGAGTTCGAAGTGCAGCATGCCGTCGGTGACGGCCAGGGCGACGGAAGCCATGTCCGGAATTGTACGAGCCGTGTCGTTCCGGACACTCACCGCCCGGCGGGCCGCACGAGCAGGATGGCAACAACGGGAAACGCACAGGAAAGAGGCAGGACCATGGGGCAGTCGGTCGCGGTGTTCGGGGCGTACGGTCACACCGGGCGGTTCGTGGTGGCGGAGCTGCGGGAGCGGGGCTTCCACCCGATGCTGGTCGGCCGGGACGCCGGCAAGCTGGCGGCACTGGCGGCCGAGCACCCCGGCAGCGAGGCGCGGCCGGCCTCGGTCGAGGACGTGGACTCGCTGGACCGCGCGCTGGCCGGCACCGACGCGGTGATCAACTGCGCGGGGCCGTTCGCCGACACCGTCGCCCCGGTGGTCGAGGCGGCCCTGCGCGCCGGAATCCCCTACGTGGACGTGGCCGCGGAGATCGAGGCCAACCTGGACACCTTCGACCGGTTCGCCGAACGCACCCGGGCCGCGGGCACCGTGGTGGTCCCCGCGATGGCCTTCTACGGCGGCCTCGGCGACCTGCTGGCCACCGCCGTGATGGGCGACTGGACAGCGGCCGACGAGGTGCACATCGCCTACGGGCTGAACAGCTGGCACCCCACCCCGGGCACCCGGCTGTCGGGCACCGTCTCGCGGGAGCGGCGCGGTGACCGCCGGCTGCGCCACACCGGCGGCCGGCTGACGCACCACCAGGACGAGCTGCCGGCCCTGGAGTGGGCCTTCCCCGAGCCGCTGGGCACCCGCCCGGTCATCGGCGAGTTCGCCATGGCGGACATCGTGACCGTGCCGAGCCACCTGGCCGTCACCGACCTGCACAGCTACATGACCGTCGAGGCCGTCCAGGACCTTGCCGCACCACAGACGCCCGCACCGGTCGCGGCCGACGAGCGGGGCCGCTCCGACCAGACCTTCCTGGTCGACGTGGTGGTGCGGAACGGCGGCGAGCAGCGTCGGGCGGTGGCCCGGGGCCGGGACATCTACGCCGTCTCCGCGCCGCTGGCGGTGGAAGCGGTGCACCGCATCCTCACCGGGCGGACCCGGACGGTCGGGGTCGCCTCCGCGGGCGAGGCCTTCGACGCGGTCGACTTCCTGCGCGCGCTCTCCGGGCACCTGGACGTGGATCTGAACGTGGACGTGGATCTGAACGTGCACGTGGACCCGTCCGTGGCCGTGGAACCCGCCGTGGCCGCCGGCCCGGCCCTCTGAGGTCGCACGCGGACGCTCCCGAGGCCGCCCCCGCTCAGGAGTCCTGGACGAGCAGCTTCCCCCGGTCGCCGTCCTCGGACACGAAGGCGAACAGCCTCGGCGACGCACCGAGGACGAGGCGGAACGGGACCCAGTTCGAGTCCAGCTGCAGGAGAAGCCGCCAAGGCCCGCCGTCCGGCCACTCCTCGCCCTGGAAGAACACCGGTGTCCCGCCGATCTTGTCGCCGTCGATCCCGACGCCGCCGATCCGCTCGACGCGGCGGTCCCGGTCGGCAGCCGGCAGCGCTGCGCGTTCCTCGTCCGTCAGGGCATCGGGCTCCTCGACGGAGCGAAGGCCGACGGTGAACTCCACCGCGGACCCGTCGCCCGCGTAGATCCCGGGTCCGGTCGCCAACGGGCGCACCGGGCCGGTGTAGTGGCCGCCCGGCTGGACGATCACCGCGTTCTCGCCGCCGTCGGGGTCGATGACGTCGGGATCGAAGAAGTCCTCCTCGTGATCGGCATGGGTCACGAAGAGGTAGGCCGTCCTCCCGTGGCCGGCCGCTCCGAGGACCGGGCCCAACTCGATCTGGCCGACGAACCGCATCGGCCGGTCCCACGCCGCGCTGATCGGCCACTCCGGGCCCGTGCGCCACACGGGTTGGCCGCCGAACTTGGTGATCGGCGTGGAGATCGGCCGGCCGGCCGCGGAGAAGCCCTCGATGCGCAGTGTCGTCACCATGCCCGCAATGGTGCCAGCCGGCGGCGACATCCCGGCCCGGCCGGCCTTCGTCGGGAGGACCGTCCGCCGTCCACCGGCCTTACCCTGCCGGGGTCTTGGACCTCGACACACGGTTACGCTGACCGTGATCAACAGGAGAAGCTCGACGGAGGTGCACGGATGGATCTCGCCGGGAGGACCGTGGTGGTCACCGGGGCCGGGCGTGGGTTCGGCAGGGCGTTCGCGCTGCACGCGGGCCGGGCGGGCGCGCGCGTGTTCCTTTCCGCCCGCACCCTGGCTGCCGCCCGGAGGACGGCCGAGGAGGTGGCGGCCGACAGCGGTGCGCGGGCGGACGCGTTCGTCTGCGATCTGGCCGACCCGGCCACCGTGCGGGCTTTCGCGGCGGGCGTCGCCGCCCGCACCGACCGGGTGGACGTGCTGATCAACAACGGCGCCCGGTACCTGGCGGGCCCCGACCTGTGGGACGCCGACGACGAGGCGATCACCGACACCGTCGCCTCCGGCGCCACCGGCACCCTGTTGACGGTCAAGCACTTCCTGCCGCTACTGCGCGCTTCCGAGGGCGCAGACGTGGTCAACCTGGTCTCTTCGACCGCGGAGGCCCGGAACCACCGGTCCCAGGCGCATCCCGCGTTCTACGCGGCCAAGGCCGCCCAGGCCGGCTTCGCCGACGTCCTCTCCCACCGGCTCCGCCCCGAGGGCATCCGCGTCATCTCGCTCTACCCGCCGGACTTCACGGACGGCGACCCGCTCGACCCCACCTGGGACCGGGCCTCCCGGACCGCGGACGACCCGCTGACGGCCCGGTCCGTCCTCGACTGCGTCCTCTTCGCGATCGGTCAGCCACGGGACTGCTTCATCCGCTCGTTCCACTTCGAACAGCTGTAGCCCCCGGCGACGGAGGAGGAAATCCACCCGCCGACCCGCCATGGTCCGCACGGTCCTCAAGGTCCGGACGCCCGGCCTGGAGAGCCGTTCGGCGCGGGTGGGTGCTCGACGACGCGCGATCGGCCGCCACCGGTTGGTTACTGGCCAGTAATTTGGCTGATCATCATCTCCCCTGAGTCTTCGTCAGATCGCTACGCTCCGGCAGTCGAGCGGTTCGAGCACAGATGGAGCACGTGATGGAACGACCCACCCCCAGCCGTGGACGCCGGACGGCAAGTGCCGTCCTCGCGGCGGCACTCGCCCTCGGCGGGGCCGCCGTCGCACAACCTGCCGTCGCACGGCCGGCCGTCGCGGACTCGCAGGCCGCGGACGCGGCGGGCGTCGGGTCGTTCCGCCTGGCCGACGTCCCGATGAAGGACGGCGTCGTCCTCAAGGCCGACGTGTTCACGCCCGCCCCCGGGACGCCCGGGGCCGACCCGCAGGGGCGCTACCCGCTGCTGGTGCAGCCGGCCAGCTGGGGCCAGAACGACCTGGAGTACGTCGCCCAGGGCCGGGCCCTCGCCGCCGACGGGTACGTCGCCGTCACCTACACCGTGCGGGGCTTCTGGGGATCCGGCGGGCAGGTCGACGTCGCCGGGCCCAAGGATGTCGCGGACATCTCCACGGTGATCGACTGGGCGCTCGCGCACACCCCGGCCGACCCGGCCCGGATCGGCATGGTGGGGCTCTCGCTGGGCGGCGGTCTGACCCTGCTCGGAGCCGCCTTCGATCCGCGGATCAAGGCCGTCGCCTCGCTCAGCGGCTGGGCCGACCTCACCGACTCGCTCTACAGCGGGCAGACCCGGCACCTGCAGGCCGCGGCCGTGCTCGCCGGCATCCAGGCCCCGACCGGCCGCAAGAGCCCCGAGTTCGCGCGCGTGCTGGACGACCTCTTCGCCGACCGTGACCTGCCTGACGTCATCAGGTGGGCGGACACCCGCTCCCCGGCGCGCTACCTGGACCGGATCAACGCGAACGGCACCGCCGTCCTGATGGCCAACGCCTGGGGCGACAGCTTCTTCAACCCCAGCCAGGTCACCGACTTCTACCAGCGGCTGACCGTGCCCAAGAGCCTCGAACTGCGCCCCGGCGACCACGCGAGCCAGGAGTTCAGCGGACTGCTCGGACTGGACAACGCCACCTGGAACAGCGCCCGTTCGTGGCTCGACCGGTACGTCAAGGGAGCCTCTGCCCCGGCCCCGGACCCTGGCACGCAGCCGGTCCACCTCGAAGTGCGCCCCTCCGGCACGTCCGAGAGCCACGCCGACTGGCGGTCCGTCAGCTCCCGCACCGAGCACCTCACGATCGGCGCCGACGCCCTCGGCCCCGATGCCCCGGGCACCGGGACTCCGGGCGCGGGTACTCCCGGCGGCCCGGCCTCGACAGGGTGGCAGACCACCGTGCTCGGCGGCATCCCCTCCGGCGCGAGCGGCGGCGTCGCCCTGCTCTCCGGGCTCGTCGACCAGACCCTGCACCAGCCGCCGACCGTGGCCGTCCCCCTGCTGGCCCGCTCGGCCGCCCTCGTCCGGCAGTCCGAGCCCTACCCGCAGGGCCTGTCGCTGCGCGGCGTCGCCCGGGTGCACACCACGGTCACCGCGACCGCCCCGCAAGGCACGGTCGTCGCCTACCTCTACGACGTGGACGCGCTCGGCCTCGGCCGGCTGATCTCCCACGCGCCGCAGAGCTGGTCCGGGCGGACACCCGGGCAGCCGTTCCCCCTGGACGTCCCGCTCTTCGCCACCGCCTACGACCTGCCGGCCGGCCACCGCCTCGCCCTGGTGCTCGGCACCCGGGACGCCCTGTACGGCGGGGAGACTCCGCTCGGCTCCAGGGTGACCTTCGGCTCGACCACGGCCGACCCGGCCGGCCTGACGCTGCCGGTGCGCTGATCGCCTGATCGCCAGACCGCCTGACCGCCTGACCGCCGCCGGGAACCGTCCGGGACCGGGAAGTTCCCGGGGTTCCCGGCGGCGGCGAACGGCGTCGGGGCGGCCGTCAGTCAGCCGGCCGTCAGTCAGTCAGTCAGTGTCGGTGGCGGCCAGCACGGCGATCTCGTGGCCGCCCGGCCGCAGCGCCGCCACGCCCAGGTCCCAGGCGATGTCGTGGAACCAGGCGGAGCCGGAAGCGGGGCGGAACCAGTGGGTCCGCCGGGCCGACTCGGCGACCTGCTCGACCGGGGCGTCCGCCGGAGCCCCGGTCAGCCCGGCGAGCGAGCGCCAAGCGGCCAGCCTCCCGTGGGCGCCGCACTCGCCCGGACCGTACGCGGACATCCGTACGGCCGCGGTGAAAAGGGTCCGGAACACCTCCTCCGGGGTGGACGGGATGAGCCCGGGCTCGTCCTCCTCCCACGCGGTCAGCGGCAGCCGCGCGAACACGGCCGGGAAGTCCTCCGGCCGGACCGGGTCGGGTGACCAGAAGTCCTGGGCGGCGATCCGGCCGTTCGAGTCCGTGCACCAGTGCCGGACGACCGCGCCCATCAGCTCCGCCGTCCCAGGGACGCTGATCTCGGTCATCTCGACGTCCGCGGTGCGTTCCCGCATCGCTTCCGTGGCGTGGAGTTCGACGGCGTCACGGCCCGTCGGGCCGAGGAGCCCCACGGTCCGGGTCCAGTCGGGTGCCGCGTCCTCCGGACGGATCAGCCCCCGCTCCTCCGGCAGCAGGTGCAGCGGCAGTCCGGCGAGCGGATGCTCCAGGAAGGCAGGCGTGCGAGCGAAGGCGAGGAGAGCGGGAGAGTCCTCGACCGGAACGCCGGCGAGCACCAACTCCTGCAGCAGACAGGCCCGGAACTCCCGGGGGTGCACCGCGTCCGGCTGCTCGCCGTACACCACCTGCTCGATGTCCTCGGCGCGCTGGCCGCGGGCGACCGTCGCCGCCAGCGCCCGCTCCGTCCGCTGACGCCGCAGGCCGTTCGAGGAGAGCGACAGAGGGGTCTGGAGCAGAGCGCGCAGGCTCTCCGGTGCCGCGTGACCGGCCAGGCTCCGGAGCAGATGGCCCAGCACCGCTTCGTGGTTCGCGGAAGGACCTCCCTCCGCTGCGGCCTGCCCGGCGATGTCCCCGCCGACACCCACGACCCAGTCGACGTCACCTGCGGACACCCGCAGGCCGATCTCGTGCTCCAAGGCGGCGACGTCCGCGTATTCGGCGGTGGACAGTGCCGCCACGGTGCAGGCCGACTGCTCGTTCATCCGGGTCGTTCTCGTCTCGGGCTCGAAGGGACGGATGGTGTCGGCCGAGTCTAGGCCCCTGTCCGGCCGGGACGGTTCGGCGCGACGGCGGTCCCGACGGCGGTCCCGGCGATGGTCCCGACGGTGGTCGTGGCGGTCGGAGGTGCGGTGACGTCCGCCCTACCGCCGGGTCGTCCCGGGCCGAGCCCGGACACCCGGAGCGGCACCCCGCGACCTACCGCCGCGCCCACGGCGTCCGGTACTCCCACGGCTGCCGCTGCGTCGCGACGACACCCCGTGGGGCGTCATCCTCCGCGAGAAGGGCGCCGCAGGCGAGCCCGCCCCCGCGGCAGAAGGCCCTGTGCCGGAGGCGGACGACCGGCGAAGGTCGCGTGACCCTGACGATGGCGCAGTGTTCCGTCAACGAACTCCTTTTCAGAGGCAGGACTTCGCGGTTCCCACCCGTGGCTGTGGCCGTGGTCGGTCCGCGGCACATCAGCGCATGTTGCTACCCCCCCCCCCCGCACGAAGCGGCGACGCCGGGGAGATGATGGCCGGATGCCGAACATCACTGCTCGCACCGCTCTGCTCGATCATCTCCGCACGACGTTCCCCGGCCGTGTCATCGACGAGGTCCCGGGGGTCGAGGGGCCGATCGAGGAACGCGTGCCCGGATTCCGGGTGTTCAGGGTTCACCCCGCTCATCCCGGCGACTGGTGGCTGTACGTGACGTCCGGATGCTGGGACTCGACCCAACACGACGGCCACGGGATCGAGTTCTTCCTCGCGGCGCCGCGCGACGAGTGGCTCAACCTGGAGAGCGTCACGATGAACGCCTTCTACCACTGCGGGCCGGCTCACCAACGGCTCGATGTCGGACACACCGTGCCGATCGGCAGGCCCTGGCTCGACGACTCGGACTGTGACCACTACCTGGTGAGTCTGCCCTATCCGTTCGGGCCCGACTTCGAGATCTGCACGTGGGGCGACGACGCCCACGCCCGGATCCTGTGGCTGCTGCCGATCACCGAGGCGGAGAAGGACTTCCGACGGGAGGCCGGGCTGGAAGCGCTGGAGAGTCGATTCGAGGATCTGGAAATCGACCCGGTCGATCCCGGGCGGGCGTCCGTGGTCTGAATCGCGGCACCGGGGGCAGGCCCCGAACGAACGCCGCTCGACGTGGTCGCACCGGCGGCGGACCCCGCTACCGCCGCAGGGTCAGAACGGCGGCTCCTGGACGAACTCGCCCGCCCCGGCCCAGGGGTCCTCCTGTTCCCGCCGCTCCGCCGCCTCCCGCTCGCGCCGCTCGGCGGCCGCGCGGCCCTCGGCGATCGTCGGAACGGCGGCGAGGGCCTCGGCCGGGCGGCCCTGCCTGATCAGCATCTCCGCCAGGTCGAAGTGAGCCGAGTCGTGGGTGGACGAGCGGAGAAGCGCCAGTGCCTCCTCCGAGCGGCCGTCCCGCTCCAGCAGCCGCGCCAGCGCGGTATCCCACTCGCCGGGCTCCCGCTCGTTGAGGGCGGTGGCCTCCGCGATCCCCTCCGCGCAGCGGCCCGCCTCGCGCAGCAGCCAGAGCCGCAGGCGCAGGACCTGGTCCGGGTGCCCCTCGACGTACGCGCCGGTGAGGCCCTCCAG
The DNA here is from genome assembly GCF_040651155.1 of Kitasatospora sp. NPDC048545. Lineage (NCBI taxonomy): Bacteria > Bacillati > Actinomycetota > Actinomycetes > Kitasatosporales > Streptomycetaceae > Kitasatospora > Kitasatospora sp. NPDC048545. Next base: position 27,196 of record NZ_JBEZIQ010000029.1, on the reverse strand, counting down.
GAGTTCGAGCGCCGGACCGGGGCGGCCGTCGTCGACGAGCAGTTCCAGCGCCCAGTGGAGGAGGTTCCAGCAGTCGTAGTAGGCGTAGGTGGGCCGGCCGGTCTCGACGGCTTCGTCGATCCTTCCCTGACGGACGAGGAGGTGCATCAGCGCCACACGGTCCTTCGGGTGGTCGTGGGCCTCGATCCCCTTGCGCAGCAGGGCCTCCGCTTCGGGTGCCCGCCCCGCGTCCTCCAGCGCCGTCGCGTACACGTCGAAGGCGGAGCGGTGATCTTCCGCGGCGAGGGCTCCCAGCTCGTCGATCAGGCCCTGCCGGGCGAGGAGTGCCGCGTAGTACTCCGGGAAGTTGACGGGATGACGTCGGCCCGAGGCCGTCTCGGCGCGCAGGACCGCGACGGCCTCGTCCGTACGCCCGGCACGTTCCAGGACCCGGGAGATCAGGAGCAGCACGTCCCACCGGTCCGTGCGGGCCGTCCCGCACGATTGACCGCAGTGCTCGCACCCCGCGCGCTCCGTGTGCTCCGCGCGCTCCATGCGCTCCATGCGCTCCATGCGCTCCGCCACCTGTGTGAGCACCTCCAGGACCCGGTCGTCGCGACCCTGCCCCTCGGTCACGTCGACCAGGCGCGACCGGAGCCAGAACTCACCGAGATGGGGCGTGAGCACGTCGATGGCTTCGTCGACCCGCCCGGCCTTCGCCGACAGCTCGGCGTAGCGCGCGCACACATGGCCGTCGCCCAGCTCGGTCGCGTCCGGGCGCACCATCGCGAGCGCCTCGTCGCCCTCGCCGCGCCGGATCATGATCTCGGCGGTGACCCACTCGGCGGCCCTCCAGCCGATGTCCGTGAACGGGTCCATCAGCGCCAGCGCCCGCTCGAACTCCCCGGCCGCGGACAACTCCCGCGCCGCCGCCTCCGCGCAGTTCCAGTCCCCGCGCTCCTGCGCCGCCCGGATCAGCAGCTCCAACTGCCCCATTTCGAGGAGGCTTTGCGCCATCCAGGGGTAGACGCCGCCGTGGGTGCGCGCCTGGTGGGAAAGATCGTCGATGTTCACGCGGGCAGCCTACGAACCGCCACCGACAACCCCGGTTCGGCGGGCGGGGCACCGCGCGTGGAGCAGGTGACGTGCCGTATGTGACCCGCTCCGACGGCGCGCGTGGATAGGGTGCACTGTCATGGGTGACGACTGGCGGGACGACAGGATCGGCAGCGCTCTGAAGGGCGTGAACCCCACTGTGCTCCGGCGGCTTGACGCCGGCTTCGCGGTGGTCGGCGACGTGCAGTTCCTGCCGGGCTATTCGGTCCTGCTGGTGGACGAGCCCGGTGTGCGGCGCCTGTCCGATCTTCCGCGGACCAAACGGATGACGTTCCTGTCGGACATGGACCGACTGGGCGAGGCCGTGGAGCGGGCCTGCAGGAGCCTCGACCCGCAGTTCCGGCGTGTGAACCTGGAGATCCTCGGCAACACCGACGACTTCCTGCACGCGCACGTGTGGCCCCGGTTCGAGTGGGAGCGTCCGGATCTCGTCGGCCGCCCGGTGTGGCTGTACCCCGTGGAGAACTGGCGCGATCCTGCGCTCGCGCTGGGGCCGGAGCACGACTCCCTGCGCGAGGCGATCGTCCACCAGCTCGACGTGCTGTCCGCGCCGGCCGCCACTCCGGAAGGCGCCGGATGAGACGCGTCGGGGAACGAGTTCAACGAGCCTTCCACGGCGGGACGATGTCGCTGCGTCACGGCGGGATCGCCCGGTCCGCCAGGTAGGCCGGAGCTGCGGAAGCTGCCGGAGCTACGGAAGTTGCCGAAGCTCCCGGTCACGACGGAGCTGCCCCTCACGACCGGAGCTGCCCGTCACGGCCGGCCTCAGTCGCGGTACTCGATGAGTCCGTCCACCCCGTGGTAGTGCCCGGACGCCAACTCGGTGGCGGCGGCGCGGATGGCGTCCAGCCAGCCCGAGTACCGGACGGTGTCGGGAACGAGGCCCTGGTCGGAATAGAGCACCTGACCGTGCGTGCCGGCCGGAGCGGGGTCCAGGTCGAGGACGAACAGCGAACCGTCGCCCTCCCGCCCCAGCGGGATCCAGCCGCTGCGCCAGCAGTCGCCGAGTCGGATCTGCTCGTGCACCTCGTCGACGGACCACATGAAGTCCGCCACCTCCTGGTCGCGGAGCCCCGGCAGTTCGGAGAGCTCGGGGTGCTCGACGTCGACCAGGGCGCCGTTGAGGTCGACCGCGCGGTGGATCGCGAGGGAGGCAACGAACTCGGCGGGCAACGCAGAGCCCAACGCCCGCTCGACGGCGGCGATCTCCTCGGTTGTCGCAGGGCCTGCCAGGGCTGCGAGGCTCGCGGGCGCGTGTTCGGCCAACCAGTCCTCGATTCGCTTCCAAGCGTCGGCTACCGCGGTCCGCACCTGCTGGTCGAGATTGTTCATCGTGGTCTCCCCAACTCCGTTGCCGTCAGGTGGAGAACCTAGCCGGTCCCACTGACAAGGAAGTCGTCAGTACGTGTCGAGCACTCCGGGACGTCCGTCATCGCCGCACGGCCCGGACAGCGGAACAGCCCCCGGCGCGACCGGCGAGGCCGGAGCACGAGGGCCGGGCGAAGCCGCAGAAGAAGCAGCAGTCACCGGTCCGCGCGCGATGCGGGCGCGCCCGCCGGGCGGCAGGACCACGAGGTACTGCCGGTCGGCGTCCTCGACGCGGGCGAGCGTGGCGGAGAGGCCCCCCGCCGCGAGCGCCTCGGCGGCCGGGCCGGCCTCCTCGGTCATCCGGTCGATCCGCGAGTGGAAGCGGGTGAGGCTCTTCGCGGGGCCGGTGATCCAGATGGCGATCCGCGCACCCCGGCTCAGCGCGGTGAGCAGGTCGGTGCGCAGCGGCCCGTCGTCGGCCACCTGGAGGAGCAGGTCGTGCAGGCGTTCCTGCCCGCACGGCCGGGACGGCGCGGCTTCGGCGAGCGCCCGGCACGTGCGGCACGAGGCGAGGGACTGCGGCTCGAAGAGATGCAGGAACAGCTGCAGGTAGCGGCCGCGGATCCCGCAGAGGGTCGAACCCGTGCCTCCGGCGTGCTGGACGCCGGGAACGCCCATGACCTGGGCTGCGGGGAACTCGGCCGGCTCGCGCGCGGTGGCGAACGACCAGGTCCCGTCCGAAGAGCCGAAATCGGGAGCGTCGATCATGCGGGGCAGCATGCCACGCCGCAAGCCCACCGACCGCCCGGCGGTACGGAGGCCCCCGCACGGCCGCCCCCGCCCCAGCCCCCGGGAGTCGCGGGCGGGGGACTCCCGGCGGACGTCCGCAGGCACGCACGGCGTCCACGCCGGGGCCGTCGGTGGGAGCCGTCACCCGTCAGTCGGCCGTCAGGATCGCCACGCCGTGCGCGGTGAGGCGGTCGAGGACCGGGTGGTGGGGGTCGGCGTCGGTGATCAGTCCGCTGATGCCCTCCCAGGGCAGGACGCGGAACCGGGAGGCGGTGCCGATCTTCTCGGACGAGGCGAGGATGTAGGTGTCCGCGGCGCGTGCGGCCAGGGCGCGCTTCATCGCGGCCTCCTCGGCGTCGCCGGTGGTCAGTCCGGCGTCGGGGTGGACGCCGGTGACGCCAAGGAGGCACAGGTCGGCGGAGACGTTCTGGGCGGCCTCGACCGCGGCGGCCCCGCAGGTGACCGCCGAGTGCTTGAAGAGGCGGCCGCCGAGGAGGAAGACCTCGGCCAGGGGGTGGTCGAGCAGTGCGGCCGCGATCGTCGGGCTGTGGGTGATCACGGTGCAGGCGAGGTCGGGCGGGAGGGTGCGGGCGACGGCGAGAGCGGTGGTGCCGCCGTCCAGGATCAGAGCGCTGCCGGGCCGTACGAGCGCGGCGGCGACGGCGGCGACCCGCTGCTTGCCGTCCGGGGTGACGGTCTGGCGGGCGGCGTAGTCCGCGATGGCCGGGGAGACGGGCAGGGCGCCGCCGTAGACGCGCTGGCACAGTCCTTCGGCGGCCAGGTCGCGCAGGTCGCGGCGCACGCTGTCCTCGGAGATCCCGAGGTCGGCGGCGACCTGTTTGGCGACGATCTTGCCTTCTCGGGTGAGCAGGCCCAGCAGGTGGTCACGCCTCTCGGCAGCCAGCATCCGTATTTTCTCCTGTTCTTGCACGTTTCTGCGTGTATCGTAGCGCGCCATGACCGACAAGCCCATGCTCATCCTCATCGCCGGCCCCTACCGCTCCGGAACCGGCGGCGACCCGCAGGCCATGGCCGCCAACCTCGCCCGCCTCGAAGCCGCGGCCTGGCCGGTGTTCGCCGCCGGCCACGTCCCCGTGATCGGGGAGTGGATCGCCCTGCCCGTCCTGCGCTCGGCCGGCGCGGGCCCCACCGACCCCCTCGCCGAACAGGTCCTCTACCCGACCGCCGACCGCCTGCTCGCCCACTGCGACGCCGTCCTCCGGCTCCCCGGCGCCTCCACCGGAGCCGACCAGGACGTCGCCACCGCCCGCCGCCGCGGCTTGCCGGTCTACCACGACACCAACGAGATCCCCCGCCGCACCCCGCAGGAGAGCGCGTGAACACCCGACCCGGCGTCGACACCCCCGACCACCGCGGCCGCACCGGCCTCGAAGAGGCCGGCCGGGGCCTGGACCGCAACCCCGACGTCAAGGTCCGCGAGGTGGAACTCACCTCCCAGGGCTGGCACGTCCTGCGCCGCACCACCTTCGACTACCGGCGCCGCGACGGGCACTGGACCACCCAGCAGCGCGAAACCTACGACCGCGGCAACGGCGCCGTCGTCCTCCCCCACGACACCGACCGCGGCCTCGTGCTGCTCACCCGCCAGTTCCGCTACCCGGCCTACGTCAACGACCACCCGGACGGCATGCTCGTCGAGGCCGCGGCCGGACTGCTCGACGGCGACGACCCGCCCGCCGCCATCCGGCGCGAGGCCGCCGAGGAACTCGGCGTCACCCTCGGCCCGCTCACCCACGTCCTCGACGCCTACATGAGCCCCGGCTCCGTCACCGAACGCCTGCACTTCTACGCCGCCCCCTACACCCCGGCCGACCGCACCGGAACCGGCGGCGGGCTCGAAGCGGACGGCGAGGACATCCAGGTGCTCGAACTGCCCTTCACCGACGCCCTCGCCATGACCCGCGACGGACGCATCACGGATGGCAAGACCATCCTGCTCCTGCAATGGGCCGCCCTGGACGGGCCTTTCGCCCCCGCACCGGCCCCCCGCTGACGCCGCCACCCCAGACGGGGCGGGGACGGACGTCGCCGGGACGTCAGAGGTCGCCGCTGTAGGCCGTGGCGGCGCCGGATCCCTCGTACGGGCCGCCGCCGGTGCGGGCACGCTCTCCCGCGCCACCCGGCCGCCGAGCAGCGCGGCCCGGGCGGCGAAGTCCGGCAGCAGCAGGCGCAGCGCGCGGCGGCCGTACAGCGCGGTCAGCAGTCCCGCCTCCTCGGCCCCCGACGCCGTGGCACCGGACGACGCCGCCCGGGGCAGGGGGTGCCGGCCGCGCAGCTCGCGCAGCAGCCGGTGCCCGGCCAGGGTGCGGGCCGGCGCGCAGAGCAGCACCAGCGAGAGCGCGGCCACGGGCAGGCCCACCCACCGGGCCACCGGCGTGGCGGCGAGCACAGCCGTGACGCTGGTGGCCGCGGCCAGCAGGCTCGACATCGCCAGCCGGGCCGGGCCGCAGCGCAGGCCGCGCCGGACCAGGTCGGCGCGGATCTCCTCGCGGGCCCGCCGCACGGGCGGAGTGGTCGCGGCGTCGGCCCGGGACAGGTCCCGGCCGAGCGCTGTCCGCGCGGCCCGGTGCAGGGGTGTCGCCTCCCGCCCGGGGTGGGCGTGCACCACCCGCCGCAGGCGGCCCTGCCGGTCGGTGTCGAGTCACCCCCGCGAGGTGCGGTTCGACGACGGCCACCACCAGCGCAGCCTTCGAACCCCCGCGCACGCCTGCGAACCCCGCCGCCGTCAGACCGTCCGTCCTCCCCCGGACCGGCAGCCACCGCAGCAGGCCCGCGGCGTTGAGCGGGTGGTGGTCGAGGAGGAAGGCGGCAGGGGCCTCCCGGCGCAGGTGGTCGCGGACGACGGCGGTCATGAGTTCGTCCGGGGGCAGGCCGCCGGACTCCATGGTCTCGGCGGCCCGGCGGCCCAGCTCGGTGCCCTCGCGGAGGTGACGGCGGAGGAGATCGCCGAAGTTGATGCGTGGCACTGCCAGGGCCCGGGCGAGCGACCGGCCCGGCGTGTCCCACAACCAGGCCGGCGGCTCCACGTTGACGATGCGCATCGGCACACCCACCCATCTCTCCCCCGGGTTCGCGCCCACCCTATAGCCGCTGGTCGGCCCCCAACCGAGCGGAGCGTCGGAACCGCGGCTCGTCCGACCACAGGTGGATGGTCGGTACGACCGGCGGTCGGGGCCTGGTGTGCTGCACGAGGGCCAGCGCCTCCTCGACGCGGCCGAGGTCGACGAGGTGACCGGCCAGGTCATGCCGGTTCTCGGCGGCGTGCGGGGCGAGGGCGGCGACGGCCTCCTCGACGCGTCCGGCGCCTGCGAGCAGCTCGGCGATGTCCCGTGCCGCGTACGGGGTGTCGCCCTCGGGGTGGGTACGGGCCCGCGCGACCGCTTCGTCGACGCCGTCGCGGGCGGCGAGCAGCGGCAGCCGTATCCGGTGCAGGTCCCACTCCTCCTCGCCCCCGCGGGCGGTGGCGAGGGCGTCGAGGTGCGCCAGGCCGTCCTCGGGGCGGCCGTGCCGGAGGCACAGGTCGGACAGGGCGTGCAGGGCACATTCGTCGCCGGGGTGGGCGTCGGCCCGGGTGCGCAGCACGGCGATCGCCTCGCCGCCCTGGCCGTGCCGGGCCAGGAGCAACGCGAGGTCGAAAGCCGGGCCCGGGTGCCGGGCCGCGGGTCCGTCGGCCCGGCCGTACACCGCGATCGCGCCCGCCACGTCGCCGCGTTCCTCCAGCAGTTCCGCCAACCGCCGGGCGGCACGGTCGTGTCCGTCGACTGCCGCGTGGGCGCGCAGTTCCTCGATCCGGCCGTGCCGGGCCAGCAGGTCGGCGAGCCGGCCGTCCTCGTGGAGCGGGCTCTCCCGGCGGCGGAGGAGGGCGATCGCCTGGTCGGTCCGGCCCTGCCGCTCGCGGATCGTCGCGAGCAGGCCGAGCGCGGTGTCGGGGTGGAAGCCGCGGCAGCACCACGGGAAGTCGGAGCAGCGGCGGCCGGCCCGGAGCCGGGCGACGAGCAGCGCCGCCGCCTCCTCGTCCCGGCCTGCGGCGCCGGCGACGTCGACCAGGGCGGCGGCGAGCTCCGGGTCGTCGACGTGGGGCACCAGCAGGGCGAACGCCTCCGGGGCGCGGCCGTTCCTGGCGAGCAGGCGCGTGTAGGTCTCCAGGGCCGTCGGGTGCCCGGTCGCCATCCGGGCGCGGGTCAGCTCGATCGCCTCCTCGGCGCGGCCCCAGCCCTCCAGCAGCTCGGCCGCGGCCACGGTGGCCGTCCACCAGCCGGTCGCCAGGTACGGCGCCAGCACGTCAAGTGCCTCGGCCTGCCGGCCCCGCTCACCCGACAGCCGCGCCCACTCCCGGGCGCAGAACCACTCCCCGCGCCCGGCCTGCTGCTCCACCACGGCGGCGTGGCCGCGTTCGAGCAGCCGCGCGACCAGCTCCGGCGGGATGCAGTCGGACCGTGTCCGGGCCTGGTGGTCGAGATCGGCAGCGTCCATGGCAGGGGACCGTAGCGCCGACCGCCGACACCCAGCCGACACCTCGTCGCCGCCCCGCTCCGGCAGCCGGACCGGATACCGGACCGGTCCGGCGCCGGGGCGGCGGGCGTGGCGGGATCAGGCGGTCGTCCGGGCGTCGAGGGTCTCGGGTTCCGGGGTGCGGCGGCCCTGCGGCCCGACGCTCGCGGTCTGCACGTCGTCGACGGCCGGGGTGGCGAAGGGCGAGTCCAGGTGCTGAACCGGCACCAGGCGCTCGCCGTACGGCTGGTCGACCGCAGCGTCACGGTGGGAGAACGGCTGGGTCAGCGGGAGTCGGGCCGGACGGCTGGACTGATCATCACTCATGGCCCGCAGTCTGCCATCCCGCGCAGGCCGACCGTTCCCGACGGCACCCGTGCCCTGCCGGTGCCGCGCCGTACTGTGCCGCAAGACCGTCCCCCGAAGGTGGTTCGGGGCCGATCCGGCCGCACGGGCGGAGACGGCCGGGGGCTCGCGGAGTAGGGGGGTGGTCCGCGAGCCCCGGCCGTGGGGGAGGCCAGCCGCGCCGACGGAAGGCGCGGCTGCTCTGCTCGGCGGCCCGACTGCGGTGGGGTCGCCGTGTCCGGAATGCTAGACCCCGGTCCGTGTGCCGTACAGGGCTTTGACCTGGGATTTTCCGGCCGCGAACATGCCATCCGGAAGGTGTCGCTCCGCGCGCTGCCATCCCCGAGCCGGCACCTGTGTGGTGTCCGGTGAACACCCGCCGCCCGGTGCGCACCGGGCGGCGGTGACCGGGTGGACGAACGACGCGGCGACCGCAAGCCGCAGGCCTCACGCCGCAGACAGGCCGGCCGAGCGGCAGGTCGGAAGGCCAGCAGCTCGGCAGGCCAGGATCAGGTGCCGGAGCCGGAGCCGGAGCCGCGGACCGAACCGGGCTGCGTGACCGGGATGCGTTGCACGAAGAACAGCCCGACGAGCCCGGTGAGGGCGAGGATCGCCAGGGCCACCTTGAGGCCGTCGATCCGGGCGCGCGCGTTGGCGTCGAGCGCCGCCTGGGCCACCTCCGTACTCGTCCCGGCCTGGTCGAGGGCGGCCCGGAGCTGGTCGTCCGACATGAACGGGACGCCGCCGGAGAGCCGTACCGTGGCCTGGTTCTTGACCTCGTCGGGGATCGCCGGGTTCCGGTCCACGCTGTTCAGGAAGGACGTGGTGAGCACCGCGATCATGATCGACCCGGCGAGCGCCGTACCGATCGACGCGCCGAGGTTGGTGACGGTGTTCTGGACGCCCCCGACGTCGGCGCTCTGATCGTCCGGAACCGCCGACACGGTGACCGCGCCGAGCTGGGACGCGAGGGCGCCCATGCCCAGGCCGACCAGCAGCAGCGGAACGGTGGTGACCTCCGCACCCGTATCGATGTCCAGGGCCGCCATCAGGACCACGGCACCGGCGATCATCGCCAGCAGACCGAGCCGGACCACGAGCCGCGGGGACACCGCCGGGAGGAAACGCGGGATCCCGACCGCCGCCGCGAGCAGGGTGAGCGACAGCGGCATGATCCGCACGCCCGTCTCCAGCGCGGAGAGGCCGAGCGCGACCGACAGATAGAGCGGTACGACGAAGAACACGCCCATCTGGATGAGGTACTGGAAGAAGAACATCGTCAGACCGCCCGAGAGCTGCCGGTTGCGCAGCATCGTCAGGTCGACGAGCGGCTCCCGTTCCCGCCGCATCAGGTACTCCTCCCAGCGGAAGAACAACCACACCACCAGCACGCCCGCGAGCATCAGCCAGACGCACGGCGAGAGTCCGAACCAGGACGGTGCCCCCGGCTTCGGGACGAACCAGCCCCATTCGTCCGTACGGAGCACCCCGAAGACGAAGACGCCCAGCCCGAGCGCCGACAGGACCGCCCCGACCACGTCCACCCGGGGGCGCCGGGCCGGCGACGCGTCGGCCACCCGCCGTGCGAGCACGAGGATGCCGAGGATCACCACCACCTCCCCCACGAACACCCAGCGCCAGGAGAAGTACGTCGTCGCGACGCCTCCGATGAGCGGCCCGAGCGCGATCGCGATCGCCCCCGCAGCCGCCACCAGCCCGTAGGCGGCCGGGCGTTGGCGCTCGGCGAAGTTCCCGGCGACCAGTGCCACGATCGCCGGGAGGATCAACGCGGCGCCGACCCCCTCCAGGAACGACCAGCCCAGCAGGAGCACCGGCAGGTTCGGCGCGACCGCCGTGGTCAGCGAACCGCAGCCGTAGACCACGCAGCCGATCATGAACGCGCGCCTGCGGCCGATGATCGCCCCGACCTTGCTGCCCGGGATCATGAGCACGGCCATCACCAGCGTGTACGCGGTGATCGCGCCCTGGATCCCGGTCACCGAGGTGCCCACGTCCTGCGCCACCGTCGCGATCGACACGTTCATCACGGAACTGTCGAGCGCCATCACGAACTGCCCCGCGGCCAGCGTCACCAGGACCAGTCCCGCGGCACCGCCCAACCCGGACGGGCCTTCCGATGCGTCGGTTCTCTCCACCATGGACGCATCTTCCCGCCGAGGACGTGCGGCTCCGACGTGCCTCGCCGAACCGAACGGGTTCGCCGGACCGGTTCGCCGGACGGAATCGCCGGACGTCTCCGCACCGTCCTGGTGTTCGCCAGTGACGGCGGTGGCCGCCCGTTCGCGACCGGGGACAACGGACGGGTCCGGAAGTCCACCACGGCGTCCCGGTCGGTCCGACGACTTCGACGTCTCCGCGGCCACCGTGCAGGAGTTCCTCGAAGGACTCGGCCGACGGATCAACCGGCGTCCTGTCCTGCGGAAAGGCATGCCGTCCCACCGAAATGGCCTGCCGTTCCACCGAGGACCGTGGCCGGTCCGCCGAGAATCCGTGGCCGGGCCGCCGCCGCACATGACATGATCGGCCGCATGATCGAATCCCTTGCACGGAACGGCGGCCACCGCCCCGTCCGGTGAAGTGGCTGGACGAGGCCGTGGCCACCGGAGCCGCCACGACGCCTGCCGACCCTTCCCGTAGCGCGATCTTCGACGCCGTGCGCGCCGACCGTTCCGGGCCCGTCGCCGCCCGGCTCCTGCACCTCGTCCGCTCCGACGATCCCGTCGTGCGCGGTGAGGTACTGGATCTCCTCGACGGCCTCGCGTCCGGCGTCCCCTGGCCCGAGGCCGCGAACGCCGCACTGGAACGGCTCACGGACCCCGACGAGGAGGTGCGGCGCCGGGCCGCAAGGCTCGTGGTGCACGCGGGGGCCCACGACCTCGCGCTCACCGCCCTCGGCGAACTCACCGACCCGGGCGTGCGCACCGTCCTCGCCGACGGGCTCGGCGCCCGCATCGCGCACCTGCGAGCCGACCCCCTGGCGTCCGTCCGCTTCCTCGCGCACCTGGAGACCCTGCGGGTGTCGTCCCCCGTGCGGTGGCCGACCCTGGACGCGGCCCTGCATGCCGACGCCCGGGAGGCCTCGCTCCACCTGGAGGGCGTCGGACGGGACTGGGGGTCGGCGCTGTACCGGCTGGGGCGCGAGCAGCACACGTACACGGTGACGGCTCGACTGCTCGCCGAGCCCGCCACGCGGGACGTCGGCGCGGATCTCGCCCGCGAGGCGTGTCACGACTGGCGGGCGGGCCCGGTCGAGTTGCTGCCCCTGCTCGTCCGCCACTGCGGGCAAGGGGCGAGCCCCGCCATGGCGAAGGCCCTCCGCACGGCTTCGATCTCACGAGCGGCGATGCATGCGCACGGCGCTCTGGCGGCCACCGTCCCGTTCACGCCGTACCCGAAGGCGCGTCGCCCCTGCCCCGACTCCACGCCGTCGTACGACGGCGCATCCGCGGCCGCGCTCCTGGCGGCCAAACCGGTCGGGGTGGGCCGCCTCGCCCACGCCCCCGCGGTCTTCGGCGCCCTGCTGGACGCGGGCCCGTTGACCTTCCGGCAGGCGGCCCAGCTGTACAACCTCACGTTCCGGTGGCCGGGACGTACGCAGGCCGTGTGCGCCCCGCTGTGGCTGCGGCACGCAGGCCCGTCCGCACTGCCGCGACTGCTCGCCCTCGTCACGCCGCACGTGGGCGAGTACACGGTCGGCGAGCACTACCTCGGGTGCCTCGCGGCGATGGGGCGCCATGCACGGCCCGCCCTGCCGGCCGTGACGGCACTGATCGACCGCCGTGACCGGATCCCCGTCAACGACTCCACCCGGGACGCCGAGACGGAACTCGACGAACGCCTGCTGGCCGCTGCTCTCGACACCCGTCGCGCGATCGTGGCGGACGCCACGGCGCACCACCACCCACCGCATCCCGGGCCCGGCGTGTGAACGTCCCGCGGTGGAGGGGTCCCGGGGGTCAAGGACGATCACGCGACACTGCGGAACCGCTCACCTGCTGGGCTCGCGGTTGTAGCGCTTCCTGGCCCACAGGTAGCCGCCCGAGGCGATCAGGGTGCACCAACCGATGGTCAGGGTCGCGCTGTTGCCGTGACCGGTGCCGCCGACAGCGGCACGGACCGCGGCCGGTCCCCGGACCACGTCCCGGCCGGCGACCCGCATGTCGCCGGCGTCGGCGCGGATGAGCGTGGTCAAGCGCTGTCTAGAGTGTGGGAGCTATGCGACTGGTCGAGATGGAGATAGCCCGGCAGGACTGGAAGGGCATGCTGTGCGGGTGCGGCGGCTCGGCAGAGCACCTGGCCCGGGATCTGCTGCAGCTCGCGGGCAGGGGCCCCCTGCAGAGACCCTGCCATGTCAGCCTCGAGGAGCACGTCTGGTCTCCGACAGTCCTGTGGGAGCCGGCTCCTGCTGTGACGTCCGTTGCGCTGGCGGCCTTGGCGGACGACATTGCGCCAACGGCTCGCGCGTGGTTCCTCGACCTCCTCCAGTGCATGGTGGCAGGCGAGGGCACGGCCTGGGAGCCCGCTCGACGGGGACTCGACCTACCGGAGCTGTGCCGAGACCTTGCCGTGCAGGGTCTCCGGCTGCTCTACGGGGAGGTGATGTCCGGTCGGCCGCCGCGGGCCGGCACCGCCTTCGAGATCCTCACGGTGGTGGAGCCCGACAGGGCTCGCCTGCAACGCGTTCGGGAGACCGCGGCCGCATGGTTGCCCGTGTGCTGCAGGACCGGCATGTGCGATGACGATCTGCAGGCCCTCGACCGCTGACTTCGCCGGAACGAGATCGTGAGGACCGTGACCGCCGCGTTCGCCGCGGCGGCCGCGTTCACCGTGGCCGTCCCGTCCGGTAACGCCTTCGCCATCGACCACATCGAGTGCAGGGGCGGGGAGAACTTCCTGAAGATCTGGTCGCACAACGGCGGCAGCCAGAGCGTGGACTGCTACGCGAACGCCGGCCGGACCTCCTTCGGCGACTGGTGGGTCGACCGGATCTCCACCGGGAACAACGACCTGATCTACTACGACGCCAACGGCGACTCGGTCAAGATCCCGCGCTGGACCGACATCTCGTTCCCCAACCGTCCGCCGCTGGTCCGGTCCATCGAAATCCTGTGACGGCCGGCTGACGACCGGCCCGTGCGGGTGTGCCAGGCATCCGGATCGCCGCTCGACGGAGCCCGCCGTACCCGTCCACGGCGGGGCCGGTTCCGTGACGCGAACCGGCCCCGCCCGCCCCTGCCCCGCCTGCCGGCCGCGCGCAGGAGGTCGAGCAGGGAAGCCGGGAGCGTGACGTTCGACAGGTGCCCGGCCGCCAGGATCGCCTCGTCGGTCAGGACGGGTTGCACCGCGGTGCCGCTGTCGGGGGACGGGTCGATGTCGGAGCCGGGCCGCTGACCTGCTAGTGTTCTTCTTGTTGCGAGGGAGAACGATTCCTCGCCAGGCGTCAGCGGTGCTACCAGAGCACGTCCTACTTTCAGTAGGAAGAGTCCGTGCAACCCGGGCCTGGCGCTCCACAGTTCGGACGAGGTCCGGTACCCACCCAGGTACCGGACCTCGTCCGCGTTCGCGGGCAGTGCGCGCGACGACTGCCGCCGGACCCACCCCCTCGCCGTCGGCCCCCGAGGACTGTCAGTGCCGGCCGCTAGGTTTCCTACCATGACCCCCGCACACACCACCGCCACCCGCATGAGGACGACCCGGCCGACCACCGGGCCCCACCGGACCACCGAGCCCCGCACCCACGGCGGCGCCGCCCCCGTCCGGGTCGTCCCCCTGTGGGCGGCCCCCTGCGCCCTCGCCGCCCAGGACGACGCGAAACGCTGACCCTCCCGGCCGGCCGGCTGGTGACCTTGTACGGCCACCGGCGACGTACGGCTCCACGCCCCGCTGATCTCCGTCCTCGACAAGGCCGGTGGCCTTCGAGTTCGCTGATAGATTCCCGCGATGAGCGAGCAACTGCCCAGCGGCGGCATCGAACTGTCGCCCGACGAGATCGAAGCCCTCCACACCAGGTGGTCGTTCTGCTGGACCCCGAGTGAGGTCGCGCGGCAGCTGGCCGGGATCGACACCCCCTGGTACGTGGCCGCGGGCTGGGCACTCGATCTGTTCCTCGGCAGGCGGACACGCGCTCACGGAGACCTCGAGATCGCGATTCCGGCAGCGACGTTTCCCGAAGTCCGCAACCGCTTCCCCGGATTCGTCTTCGACGCGGCAGGCAGCGGCCGGATCTGGGAGGACGCCGCACCGGAGGTGCTGGCCGCCGTACACCAGACCTGGCTCCGCGATCCGGCCACCGGAAACTACCTGCTCGACGTGTTCCGCGAACCGCACGACGGCGACACCTGGATCTGCCGACGCGACGGGACGATCCGACTCCCCTACGGCGACATCGTCCACCACACTGCGGACGGCATCCCGTACCTGGCACCCGAACTGGTCCTGCTCTTCAAGGCCAAGCACGTCCGTCCGAAGGATCAGACGGACTTCGACGCGACCGTCCCGCACCTGACCCCGGCTCAGCGCGCGACCCTGAGCGGGCTACTCGCCCGCGTGCACCCGGGGCATCCCTGGATTTCGGACCTGCCGCCGGCCTCCTCCGATCCCCTGAGCCCCTGAGCCCCTGACGCAGGGCGGACGGCCGGTCGGCGGGTTCAGCCCGAGTTGAACCACATCAGCACGGCAGGGCCGTCCGGCGTGATCACCGCTACCCAGGCCAGAAAGACGTCTACCACCCACAAGATCGACGACGGGCCACGGCTCGTACGCCATCCTCCCGGGCCGTACGACCTCTACCGGGGTGTCGCCCGTTGGGCGGTGAGGCCAAGTCCGAACGTCCATGACCGGACCACCTTCCGGAGTGTCGACGAGCCGCCCCGCTCGTGCTCCACGGCCGCAGGGAACCGGGGAGCGTGTGCCGGCAGCCATCTCCACCGGTTCGGCAGCTCCACCGGTTCGATCGTGCCGGACCGCGCCCGACCCGGACGGCCGACGCGCGGTACGACACCGCACGCGACACCGTTCTCGGCCCGGCTCCCGGAACGGTCAGCGTGACCATCGCGCGCACGCATGGCGATGGCAGTCGCGGGTGAGGCGTACGACCTTCAACTGCCCGGCACCGTCCGGGCAACTCCGCACCACCGGCCCACCGGCCCACCTGCCCGGGGCCGACGGTCGGATCGGGTCGGCGCCCCGCCCACGGGCGCCACCGTGCTGCCCCGGACGCCCCGAACCCGCCGACGCACTGCCCCGGTCCGAGCGCAGGCCCTTCCGGCTGATGCCTGGGCCGGTCCGAAATGCCTTGGACAGCAGGGGGATCGGCTTGCTGGAATGGGAGACGGCCGCTGTCGGAATCGAAAGGGGCACGGCGATGACCGGGATCGGGCTGCGCCTGTCGGTGCGCGACCTCACCGATGCGGACCTGCCGTCCTGCGGCTGGGCCGGCTCCCCGAAGCACGTGCGCGAGCTCGTCCACCAGATCCGCCGTGCCGAGGCGGGCGAGATCGACTACCTGGCGGTCTGCACACCGGTCGGGTTCCCGGTGGCGGTCGGCGGGATCGACTACACGGTCACGCCCGGCGCCGGAACGCTCTGGCAGCTCGGCGTCCACCCGGCCCTGCAGTCCTGCGGGATCGGCACCCTGCTGATCCACTCCGCCGAGCAGCGGATCACCGCCCGGGGCCTGACCCGCGCCGAACTCGGCGTCGAGGAGGGCAATCCGCGCGCCCGCGCCCTGTACGAACGCCTGGGGTACCGGGCCTTCGGCCGCGCGCTCGACTCCTGGGATGTCGAGACCGAGGACGGCTCGCTCCGGCGGTACGAGACGATGTGCGCCCTGATGCGCAAGGACCTGACGTGACACCGGACTTCGCGGCGTTCGTCGCCGCCGCGACGGCCGACCCGGCCGTCGTCGGGCTCGTCCTCAAGGGTTCCCGGGCCCACGACGGCATGACCACCCGTCACTCCGACCACGACCTCTACGTCGTCCTCGCCGACGACACGGCGAGCGAACTGGCTGCGCTCGACGGCTACCGCTCCGCGCAGCTCGACCTGGTCGTCACCACCCTCGACCGGTTCCGCCGGCCCGCCGACTGGGAGCGGTACGCCATCGCCCGCTCCCGGGTGCTGATCGACCGCCGCGACGGGGAGGTCACCCGGATCGTCGCCGCGATGGGACGGCTCGGCGCCGAGGAGGCCTTCCGGTCCTGCGCCGCCCTGCTGGACGCCTACACCAACTCGCTCTACCGCTCGGTCAAGAACCACCGCGACGGCAACCCGCTCGCCGGCCGCCTCGACGCGGCCGCCGGTGTCGGATTCCTGCTCGACCTGCTCTTCGCCCTGGACCGCAGGCCCCGCCCCTACAACAAGTACCTGGCCTGGGAGCTGGACCGCTTCCCGTTGCCCGGCTGGGAGAGCGCCGCGCTGTTGGACACCGTCGCCCGGATCACCGCGACCGGCGAAGTGACACAGCAACAGCAGCTCTTCGCCCGGGTCGAGGCGGATGCCCGGGCCGCCGGCCACGCAGCGGTGCTGGACGCCTGGGGCGAGGACCTGCTCCTGATGCGGCCCCAGCCGGACTCCCCGGCCGCCCCCTCCTCCTGAGCCGGGCCGACGGTCGAATCGGGCACAGCACCTCGGATCGTCCGCCCAGGCCTCGTCCGGGATCGTCCGGGATCGTCTGGACTCGTCCGGACTCGTCGGGGTCGGTCGGTCGTTCCCGCCGGGGTCAGGGCAGTCGGCGTACCGGGGAGGCCTGGCGGATGTGGATGAGGACGTCGAAGGCGTCGGCCAGGGAGGCGACGGCCAGGTGTTCGGCGGCGTCGCGGGCCGGGGTGTAGACGCCGCTGATGACGCGGGCCTTCGCAGGTCCGTCCCACTGGCTGCGGACGTCGTCGTGGCGCAGGTCCAGCCAGCGGGCGGGCAGGTCCGTGCCGCCGAGCCTCGCGTCGACGAGGTCCGCGGCCGGGTCCGGGACGACGGCGACACCGAGGTCTCCGTGGTGGAAGCCGATCGCCGCGGAGACGTACTGCGCGCCGTAGCGCTTGCGCAGCAGGCTGCCGACGGTGGCCTGCGGACCGCGTTCGGGGGCCAGGCCCAGCACCGTGTCGGCCGCCGACGTGTGCGCGATGCCGTCCCAGTAGACGGTGCGCAGGCCGGTCCGGTGTCGGAAGTCGGCGACGGCGTCGGCCCAGGTCTCGGCCTCGCCCGCGTAGGTGCCGCGCCCGGCGACGCTGTGCTCGTGGAAGCGCGCGATCAGGCGCATCCGGGCGACTGCGCCGTCCGCTCGGTCGTCAGCGCCGGGGAGGGATTCGACCAGCGCGAGGGCGTCGCGGGCGTGTTCGGCGAACGGCCGGCCCGGGTGGATTCCCCGCGCCCGCTGGACGTGCTCGTCGGTCTCGTGGGCGGTGCGGATGGGTTCCAGGTGGGCCGTCACCTGCGCGAGCCGCTCGGGCGCCGACGCGCGGACGTGTTCCAGGACGGCGTCGTAGTCCGCGGGCCCCGCCTGGGCCGGTTTCACGCCGAAGATCCGGACCGGGTCGTCCGCGTGGTCCCGGTTGAACGTCCGGATCCACTCCAGGGCCGTGACCGTCTCGGCGGTGCGCCAGGGCTTCCAGGCGTCGGCCAGCGCGGACGCGGCCGAACCCCGGCCACCGCGCACGTACGCGTCGAGGGCGGCGGCGGCACCCGCGTCGTCCTGGACGGCCAGCGCGCGGAAGCCGTGGTCCCGGACCAGTCGGCGGAACAGTTGGTCCCGCACCCCGAAGGTCTCCCGGGAGAAGCGCGTGGACTCCCCGATGCCGACCACCGCCGCCCCGACGGCCAGCTGTCCGGCGATCTCGTCGAGCACGGTGTCGGCCAGCGGGAGGGATTCGGTCAGATGACGATCGGTCATGTTCGATGCGGTGGGAGCGGATTGGCGGATGGCTGCGGTGTCGTCGTTCGGCATGCCGCCAGTCTTGTAGGTGAAGTCGACTTGAGGTCAAGCGGATCGATCCGCCGGCTTTCCCGGGCGGCCGAGACGCCCGGTCGGGGATCGGGGGATCCGGGGGATCCGGATGCCGATCCGCCGAAGCGGCAGGTCGGCGGCCGTCTGATCGCCGACCTCCGCGCGGCGACCCTCGCCGGCGGCCTTCACGCACCAGTCTCCGCGCGGCAGCCGAGGCCGATCCTCGGCGGACAGCGGGACGGCGGCGCGGAGCCCGATCGCAGGTGACGACGGTCACACGCGAGGGGTGGCGGTCTTCGCGCTCCACCCGGTGGACACGGGCACCGCCAGCCATGGCGAGCATGCCGCAACAGGCGCTCCCGCCCGGGCCCCAAGGGGCGTGCGGTGTACCGGCCGAGGGCCGGCGGGGCGCACCGGAGGGCCACCCGGCCGCACGCCCGTCCGACCCTCTGGCGCCTTTAGCAGGCAACCGCATCAATCAGGTCACATCTGCAACAAAGTAGGATGACTCAACTCCCGCGCTACGCGCGGAGAGTTCCATAAATGTCCCATTTGCCCTATTCATCTCCCGCTTCACACGCACGGAGCCACCCTCATGGACAACCAGTCCACCGCCGACGTCGACGGTGCGATAGAGACCCGCGGTATCGAACCCGTCCCGGACCACGAACGCCGGGGCAGAGTCCGCGAGCTCTTCCCGACCTGGGTCGCGGCGAACATCAGTGTGCTGCTGCTCACCATGGGTGCGGCCCTGGTGGTGTTCAACCAGCTGAACTTCTGGCAGGTCCTGATCGTCGCCGCGTGCGCCGCGCTCGCCTCCTTCGGCATGGTCGGCGTGCTGTCGGTCTCCGGCAAGTGGGGCGGGGCCCCGGGTGCCACGCTCTCCCGGGCCACCTTCGGTGTGCGCGGGAACCTCTTCCCCGGCGCGATCCTCTGGATCGCCCGGTTCGGCTGGGAGACGATCAACGCCGTCACCGGCGCCTACGCCGTGCTGACCGTTCTCGACCTGCTCTTCGGCATCAAGAGCAACACCGCGCTGATCGTCATCACGCTCTTCCTCTTCGTCGCCTGCACCTTCCTGGTCTCCGGCATGGGCCGGAAGGCCCTGAACGTGTGCAACACCTGGTCGACGTACCTCTTCGGCGTCTTCAGCGTCCTCGTGCTGGGCTACCTGGTCGCGACCATGCGCTGGAGCGAGGTCTTCGCCAAGCCCGCGGGCACCACCGCGATGATGATCGCCGGCATCGGGACCATCGCCGCCGGTGGCATCAGCTGGGTCCCCACCGGCCCGGACTTCGCCCGCTACCTGCCGCACGCCGCCTCCGGCAAGAAGATCGTCGGCGTGACGGTCTCCGGCGCCGGCCTGGTGATGGTGCCGATGGTGCTGATGGGTGCCGTGATGGCGGTGGCCTCGCCCGGCCTGGCGCAGGCCGCGGACCCGGTCTCCTTCCTCGGTGACCTGCTGCCGACCTGGCTGGCCGTGCCCTACCTGCTGACCGCGATCGTGGGCATGCTGCTGATCAACAGCCTCTCCATGTACTCGGCCGGCTTCACCGCGCAGACCATGGGCGTCAGGCTGCCGCGCGCCATGGCCGTCAGCATCAACGCCGTGATCTCGCTGGTCGGCGGCCTGCTGCTGATGCTGGTCGCCAAGAGCTTCCTCGGCTCCTTCATCACCTTCCTGATCCTGCTCGCCGTCTCCTTCTCGGCCTGGATCGGCGTCTACGCGGTGGACATGTTCCGTCGCCGCTCGCGTGCGGTGCGCTACGACGCCGACGCGCTGATGGACACCACCCGGAACAGCCGGTACTGGTACGTGGGCGGCTTCTGCTGGCAGGCGATGGTGTCCTGGGTGCTCGCGCTGCTGATGGGGCTCGCCTTCACCAAGTGCGACTGGTTCGCCGGCCCGCTCTCCGACACCCCCGTCGGCAGGTACGGGCTCGCCTGGGCGGCGACCATCGTGATCTCCGGCGCGATCATGGCCGTGCTCCCCGCGCCCCGGGAGGGCACCTCCGCCACCGCCCCCGAGCAGCCCGCCGGTCTCCAGGCGGAGCGGACCGAACGGGTCACCGTCTGACCGCGCGACACCCACCTCCGGGCATCCCGGAGGCTCCCGGACCGCCCGGGTGCCCACTCACGGAGTCGGCACCCGGGCGGTCCGGTTTCGGCGCCCCGGCGGCGTTCTCGCCGACGTTCCCGGTGGGGATCGGTGCCGGGCGGGCCCGATGGACGCCGGCGCGGCTCACCGGACGGACCGGATCGACGGGAGTACCCCTCTCCCCGCCGTCCTCGTACCGGCAGGCCCACGCCGCGCGCCGTCGGGTCGTGCGCAGTCGCGCCGCGCGCCGTCGGGTCGTGCGCTGTCAGAGGCAGCCGGCGCCGTCCGGCCACGACCGTGCCGCGTCGGCGGACGCCCGACGTCGGGTCCCACCCGGTCGGCACCGCACCCGCCCGTCGTACAGGGCCGTGATGTCCAGCGGCGGCAGCTGTGCCGGCTCGGCGGCGGCGCTCATGGCGGCGGCGTAGCGGGAATCTCCGAGGACGGCCGTCATGGCGTCGGCGATCTCGCCGCGCGTGGCCGTGAGGTGCAGCGCGCGGCCGAGGCCGCGCCGGGCGAACGCGGCGGTGTTGTCGGGCTGGTCGGCGAGAACGCCCATGCCCAGGACGGGTGTCGCGGCCTGCACCGCGTCGAGCAGGGACGCCCGTCCGCCGTGCGTCACGAACAGGTCGGCGCGGTGCAGGTGGGCGGGCTGCGGGGCGTGCCCGACGACCGTGATGCGGGGGTCCGCGCTGCGCAGTTCCCCGGCGACGTCTCCCGCGGACACGATCGCGTCGCAGCCGGTTCCGGAGATCGCGGCCATGATCTCCCGGTAGACGTTCCCGACCACGGTACGCAGGCCGGTCATCGTGGTGGCCAGGGTGCCGAGGCTCACGTAGACCAGCGGGCGGGAGGAGGAACGGTCCAGCCGCTCGGGGAGGGTCGACCGGAACGCGGCGACGGTGCGTGCGACGGCGTGCGCCGAGGGCGGGGGCGTCTCGTGGAACCACGGAACCGGCGCAGGGACGAGCATCGGGGGCAGTACGGGCGTGTCCTGCCCGTACTGCTGGTGGAGGGGGGTCAGCGCGGGCGCGATGTCGGTGTCCCAGAGGTCCAGGAGCACCGGGCCGAGACCGTTGTCGGCCGCGAACACGGGCAGGTCAAGGACCTTCGCCGCCAGGTGCGCGCCGAAGTCGCCGCACTCGGCGATCACCAGATCGGGCCGCGTGCGGGTCCACGCGGTGATCAGGTCACGGGCCTTCCGTCCGCCGTTGTCCGGCCAGAGCCGGCCGAAGGAGTAGCGGTTGAAGGCGACGTTCCCGCGATCCCGCCAGATCCCGCTCGCCGACCGCTGGACGGCGGAAGCACAGGTCCAGTCCGTTCCCGCCCCGTGGAACGCCACCCCTCGCCGCCGGGCTTCGAGGCGGAACATGTGGGGGGCGTAGAGCGTGACCTCGTGGCCCTGCTCCACGGCCGGGACGGTGACGTAGTCGAGCGCGGACACGTGCGACGGTATCGGCTCGGCTGTGACTGCCATCCGTAGTGCCATGCGGACTCCAAGGTGCGCGGTGCGGGTCGGCGAACAGCCGGGCAGCCGCCGGGGTCGGTGTCGTGGGGCGGGGCGCCGGGCCTCAGCGCCAGGAGAGGCCGGCCTGCCGGGAGAGGTCCGGGTCGTCCGGACGGCCGAGGACGAGGATCCGGAAGGCCGTGCCGACGTAGACGACCAGGTGCCGGGCGATCCTGCGAGGGGTGCTGCGCATGGTGGTGCCTGCTTTCGGGTCGGGTGCTGGTGGCTGTTCGGGTGCCGCCGGTGTCACCAGGAGACGGCGTCGTCCATCGACTGCTGCCAGTAGGTGACCTTGAGGGAGTCGTCCACGTAGACGCCCTTCGGGGGCAGCGCCGGGTTCGCGCCCGCGCCGACGCTCTCGTTGCCGGAGGGGCCATGGAAGTAGACGGCCAGGGACGTCACGGTGTGGCCGTTGGAGCCGTCGGTGCCGTCCGTGGAGGACAGGTTCACGGAGGCGTAGCCGGACTCGCCCGGCTTGAGCGTGACGACTGCCTGCGGCTTCGAGTCGGTGATCACCGGGGGCACGGCCTGGGCCTCGCCGAAGCGGACGGCCGGGTAGCCGTGCAGGTAGCAGATGCCGGAGCCGGTGTTGGTGACCGTGAGCAGCATGTGGTTCACGGGGCGGTTCAGCGGGGCGGCAATGGTCTTGGTGTTGGAGCCCTCGCAGGTGGTCGGCTTGGTGGCGGCGGGAGCGGCGGGGGCCTTCGGCGCGGAGGTGTTCGCGGGGGCGTTCGGCGAGGCGTTCGCGGGGGCGTTCGCAGCGGGCTTGGAAGCGGTGGAGCCGGGGGCGGTGGAGCCGGGGGCGGCGGACGCCGGGGGTGCCGCCGGGTCGGCCGCCGGCGAGGTGGGCGCCCCGGCGAAGCTGGTGAACCTGACCGACGGCGCGGGGCCCGCCGACTTGATCTCCCCGTTGTCGCCGCACGCGGTCATCGTGAAGGCGGCGAGTGCGACGCTCGCGGCGGCGGTGATCAGGCGGGTGCGGGAGGTGCGGACGGACATGTGGTCGTGCCCCTTTCGGCAGGTCTCGGGTGGTGGGTCGATCGGATGACCGAAGCTTGCGGAGCGATCCGTCCCGGCCACAACGTCTGACGGCACGATGGGTAGGGTGGAACGGCGAATCGGGCCCTGACCAGCAGAGGTGGAACGGGCCTGGAACGCCGGAACGGGACGCCGGGGGATCGGAGGGGACAGGTGTCGGAGGGCACTGGGGCCGCGGAAACGCTTGAGTTCGCGCGGCTGCTGCACGATCTCAAGACCCGCTCGGGCCTGAGTTACGGAACGTTGGCCAAGCGGCTGCACACGAGCACGTCGACGCTGCACCGCTACTGCAGCGGCACCGCGCTGCCCAACGAGTACGCGTCGGCCGAGCGCATCGCACGGCTGTGCCGGGCCACGCCGGACGAGCTGGTGGAGCTGCACCGGGCCTGGATCCTGGCGGACGCGGCCCGGTCGCGCCGGACGGACCGGGCCGGCGAACCGCCGACGGCGGGCACGCCGGTGCCGAATGCGTCGGTGCCGAATGCGCCTTCCGTTCCCACGCCGACGCCGGCTCCGCCGCCGGACGCGCTGACCGGGCCGCCCGATCCGGCTGCCGCGTTCGCCCCGGCCGCCCGGACCGGACCCGCCGCCGCGACGGAACCCCCCGAGGGGGAGGCCGCCGGAACTCCGGTCGTCGAGGCGGTGGCACCGCCCGCCCCGCCGCGGCGTCGCCGCACCGCGCTGATCGCCTCCGCCGCGGCCCTCGCCGTACTGACCACCGCGGTGATCGTCGTACGGCCCGTGCTCTGGGGCGGCGACGGCAGCCGGGCGGCCGGCGCCGGGACAACGGCGACGGCGGCGGGAACGGGAACGGACACGGGTACGGACACGGGTACGGGCACCACGGCTCTGCCGGAGCCGCCCCCCACCGGGACCGCGACGGGCACCACCGCCACCACCGCGGCCACGAGCCCGACCGCCACGCCCACCCCGCCGGACGACGCACCCGCGCCGCTCGCCGTCGGCACCCGCCCGTACGTCTACGCCGACCCGTGCAGCCAGCACTTCCTCGTCAACAGCGCGCCCGCCCAGGTCGGGCCGCCCGCAGGCGAACGCGACGCCCCGCGCTGGGCCGCCGCCTACGGCGCGGTCTCCTCCGACGAACAGCAGGTCGCCCTCACCGTCCAGGGCACCGGAGCGGAGACCGTCGTCCTGGAGGCCCTGCACGTGCGGATCACCGCCAAGGGCGCACCGCTCGCCTGGAACGACTATGCGATGGGGGTCGGCTGCGGCGGCGAGGTCGAGACCAAGTCCTTCGACATCGACCTCGACCGGGGAAGCCCCACGATCACCGTCAAGGGCGGCCAGCGCGACTTCCCGTACAAGGTCAGCGCGTCCGACCCGGAGGTCTTCTACGTCACCGCGCACACCAAGGCACACGACGTGCGCTGGGACCTCACGCTGGACTGGTCCAGCGGCAGCCGCCGCGGCACCGTCCGCGTCGACAGCAAGGGCCTCCCCTTCCGCACCAGCGCCAACGTCAAGCGCCCCGGCTTCGACTACCCGCTCGGCATCAACGAGTGGATCAAGCGAACGGACGGCTAGCTGTTCCGACCACCGGCGGGACGGGTCGGCGACTCGCCCGGCGGGACGGGTCGGCAACCAGTCCGCCGTGAGTCGGCGACTCGCCCGCCGTGACGGCCGCGCGGACAATGGGCCCAGGAACGGTCAAGGAGGCAGCCGTGCCGGTGTGGCACCTACGGGACTTCCACGACGACGACCTGGACCAGGCGATCCAGCTGTGGGACCAGGGCCGGCAAGCCGACCTGTCCCTTCCGGTGTTCCCGGTCTCCGACGTCGTCGCCGCGGCCCGCGGGGGCCAGCCGGCGGTGGTCGCCCGGGTCGGGGACGAGCTGGTCGGCATGGCAGTGGCGCGGGCCGAGGGCGAACGCGGCTGGATCATGATCGTGGCCCTGTCCGGCGCGTGGCGCAACCGCGGCCTGGGCAGCGCGCTGATCACGCAGATCGAACAGCGTCTGCGGGCCAAGGGGGTGCGGCGGATCAGCGCGGTCCTCACCCCCGGCTCGACCGGGACGGGCGCTCTGGAGAACTCCGGCTACCGCCACGTGGAGGGCCTGGTCTACTACGAGAAGCTGGAACACCGGGGCGCGGGCGACGCGGGGCTGCTCGCCCAACTCGGCGGCCGGGTCATGCCGCACGGCCTGTGGGAACAGCTTGCGGGCATGCACGCGGCCAAGGACACCATCGAGAAGCGGGTCGTACTCCCCCTCGCCGAACCGGAGTTGGCCGAACGCTACGGAGTCCGCCAGCCGAAAGCGGTGATCCTCTTCGGTCCGCCCGGCACCGGGAAGACCACCTTCGCCAAGGCGGTCGCCTCCCGACTGGGCTGGCCGTTCGTGGAACTCTTCCCCTCGCGCCTGGCCGCCGACGCCGACGGGGCGCTCGCCGCCTCGCTGCGCGAGGCCTTCGCCGACCTGGCCGAGCTCGACAGCGTGCTGCTGTTCATCGACGAGGTCGAGGAGATCGCCGCCGCCCGCTCCGGCACTGCGGTCGACCCGGGCCACGGCGTCACCAACGAACTCCTCAAGCTCATCCCGGCGTTCCGCGATCACGACGACCGGCTGCTCATCTGCGCCACCAACTCGCTGCGCACCCTCGACTCGGCTTTCCTGCGCCCGGGCCGCTTCGACTACGTAATCCCCGTCGGTCCGCCCGACGCCGTCGCGCGCGAGGCGATCTGGCGCCGCTACCTCGGTCCCGCCGCGCAGCACGTCGACATCGGCAGGCTGGTCACCGCCAGTGAGATGTTCACCCCCGCCGACATCGAGTACGCCGCCCGCAAGGGCTCCCAGCAGGCCTTCGAGAACGAGATCACCCACCGTGCCGGGGTCCCCGCCGGCACCGACGACTTCCTCGCGGCGATCTCCGGCACCCGCCCCACCCTCACCGCGCAGGCCCTGACCAGCTTCAACGAGGACATCGAACACCACGTCCGGACCTGAACGCCCCGCTGCGGCACCGGATGCCGACGGGCGCGGCCGGCACCCGGACGTCATCCGCAGCGCCGCGAAGTCCCGTGAGGTGCGGCGCCGTCGGATCGCATCCGCCCGGGTCGTCGACGCCGGCCGCCCGCCGGTGGTCGGTGCGGTTCCCGGTCCGGGTCAGGTCCCGGTCCGGGACCGGGTCAGGACTTGGTCGGGAGGACCGAGTGGCAGTACGGGTCGCTCTGGTGGAGGTGGGCCCAGTAGAGCAGGTCGCCGGTCTGGGGACCGACGACGCCGTCGGCGTCGAGGTTCTGGGCGCTCTGGTAGGCCTTCAGCACCCGCAGGGTCTCGCCACCGAACTGCCCGTCCACGTCCAGGGCCATCTCAGGGTGGGGCAGGCCGGGGCCGCGGTTGGAGTTCCAGTGGTTGAGCGCGAGCTGGACGCACGTCACGGCCGAGCCGCAATGTGGAGACGGCCCAACTTCCGTGGTCGGTGCGCCGCGGATCCGCGCAGGGCCCTTCCGGGAGGCGTCCGGGTGCCGTCGGACGCCGCCGCGGCCGGTTGCTACGTGCCGAGGACCCGCGCGGTGGGTGTGAAGCGCGTCCTGTCCTCCGGGTCGACGATGTCGTCGAGGTCGGTGAAGTAGAACGACGTCGACGTGCCGGCCACCACGTCGAGGAGGAACCGGCTGCACGAGACCGGGTGGGCCTCCCAGAAGGGGCCGCGGCCCTCGTTGAGGATGACGGTCCATTCCTCCGGCTCGACACCGGGCCGGACCAGCCAGTACAGGACGTGTCCCGCGCCTTCCACGTACCCCCAGGGCACCAGCCTGACGTCGCCCTCACCGAGTTCCGACGGCTCCTCCTCGCCCGCTTCCCAGAGTTCGGCGAGGATCTCCGCGCGTTCCGCGGTCTGCGCGACCAGGTCGTACATCGCCTCCGGGCAGTCCGGTTCCAACAGCCAGAGCGTCCCCCCGAAGAGGCCGCCGCCGTACGTCCGGACGAGCCGCTTGTAGTCGGCGGGCAGGGCGGTGCCCAGCGCCTCCTCCACGGTGGCCCACTCCACGTCGCCGCGGCCGCAGGCGGGCGGCGGGCAGAGGCGTTCCAGCGGTTCGGTGTGGCGCAGGCTCCGGGCCGTCCGGATGTCGGTCGGGAGGGCGCTGAACCGCGGCGGCGTCCTGCCGGCGTCCAGGACCACCGCGCGCATCCGGTCGCCGACCGCGGCGGGGGGAGTGTCCGACCACCATGAGGGGTGCTTCGTCCGGTCGAGGAAGCCGTCGTTCCCGTCCGCGTGGACGGTGATCCCCGTCGGGGTCACGGCGGTGACGACCACGTCGTACTCGTGATGATCAGCAAGCATGACCCCACCCTGCACCATGGCGGGAGCCCGAGGGTACGCGCCCCTCGTGCGGTTCGTCGTCGATCCCCTCGATTTCCGCCGCTCATGACCGGGAACCTGACGGACCGGTGCGACGGCCGGCGGCACACCCGCCGCACCACGGCGGCACGGCGCCGCGGGCCCCGCGCGGCGCCGCCGTGCCCTCGCGCAGCACCGCCGTCCGGATCGCGATCGCGGTGTCGGAGTCCCCGGCGAAGTC